>NZ_CALVGO010000012.1 GCF_944327125.1 uncultured Faecalicoccus sp. | reverse complement strand
GTATATGCTATGAAGAGTCCGGAAGAAACACTTTGGATCGCCATCAATTTATCGGATCAAAACGTGGAAGTTTCTGTGCCTTATCAGGGTCAGGGAATGGAATTGTTATCAAATGTATCGGTTGATATCGATCATCGTCTTACGTTGGAACCTTATTCAAGTCAAATAATAAAATTATAAAGGGATGCATGTGCATCCCTTTATTCTATAGATTGAAATAACAACTCATTGTAATCAGGCAGTGGCCAGAAATCCTTTGAGATATTCTTTTCAATTGTATCCGTTAAAATTCTTATAGCTTCCATTAAAGGTAAGAGTTTTGAAGCGGCAAATTTTGCCTTATCTTTTTCGTTTTCCGGACTTTGTTCCATCAGATCCTCCAGATTTTCCAAATGTTTGGAAACGAGTTCCAATGGTTCATTGACATTGAACAAGATCTTTTCTTCCAATGGAGAAGCAATACCGCTGGTTTTCTTTGTCTGAATGATAGTTGCCAGCTTGGATTCATATTCAAATACGGATGGAAGAATCTGCTTTCTTAACATATAAGCCATTGTTTTTGCTTCGATGGATATCACCTGGTAATAATTTTCCAACAAGATATTCTCTCGAGCGTGTAATTCGTTTGCGGAATACACTTTATGCTTTTCAAAAAGAGCCAGATTTTTTGGATCGGTGTAATGAGGAAGGGCATCCGCGGTTGTCTTCAATTCCTGAAGTCCACGGTTCATAGCTTCATTTCTCCATTCTTCACTGTATCCATTCCCTGAGAAAATGATCCTTTTGTGTTCTTTCAAAGTTTTTCGAATCATATCAATGATCTTATCGGTGCGCTGGCTTTCCGGGTAATTTTCAAGTTCATCCGCAAATTGAGTCAATTCCTCAGCCACGATCGTATTTAAGATCGTATTTGGACAAGAGATATTCAATGCAGAGCCTAACATACGAAATTCAAACTTATTTCCTGTAAAGGCAAATGGAGAAGTACGATTCCTATCGGTGGAATCCTTAGAAATCGGCGGTAAGGCACTTACCCCCAGCTCCAGCTTACGGTTGGCTTTGTCGATATATTCTTTTCCCTGTTCGATGGCTTCCAAAATGGCAGTAAGTTCATCCCCCAGGTAGATGGAAATGATGGCAGGTGGAGCTTCGTTGGCACCCAAACGATGATCGTTTCCGGCACTGGCAACTGATATACGCAAGAGATCCTGATACTCATCGACTCCTTTGATGATGGCAGCCAGTATGGTTAAAAAGCGAACATTGTCTTTTGGATTGTCGCCAGGTTCCAGGAGGTTTTCATGTGTATCGGTACTGAATGACCAGTTGTTGTGTTTTCCGGATCCGTTGACCCCTTCGAAAGGTTTTTCATGAAGAAGACAAACCAAACCATGATGACGTGCCACCCGTTTCAAGACATCCATGGTCAGCTGGTTTTGATCGTTGGCAATATTTACGGAACTAAACACCGGAGCCAATTCAAACTGGCAGGGAGCGACTTCTTTGTGTTCGGTTTTCGCAAAGACACCCAATTTCCATAATTCTTCATCCACTTCTTCCATATAGGCTTTTACACGTTCATCGATATTTCCAAAATAATGATCGTCCAGTTCCTGTCCTTTTACAGGAGGCGCACCAAATAATGTTCTTCCTGTGACCATTAGATCCAGACGTTTTTTAAACAAATCTTCGTCAATCAAGAAATATTCCTGTTCCGGGCCTACGGTCACAGTTATTTTTTTGACGTCATGCCCCATAAGATTCAACAAACGAACCGCGGCTTTATCTAACGCATCGATACTTCTCAGTAACGGTGTCTTTTTATCCAGGGCCGATCCGTCATAGCTGCAGAAAAGAGTTGGAATATACAAGGTCTTTTCTTTGACAAAGGCAAAACTGGTAGGATCCCATGCGGTATAACCACGTGCTTCAAAAGTGGCGCGGAGTCCGCCGCTAGGAAAGCTGGATGCATCGGGTTCGCCTTTGATCAGCTCTTTTCCACGAAAATCACTGATGATGGAATTTGGCCCGGTAGGATTGATAAACGCATCGTGTTTTTCTGCCGTGATTCCGGTCATGGGCTGAAACCAGTGCGTATAATGCGTGGCACCCTTATCCATGGCCCAGTCTTTCATTGCGTTGGCGACGGTATCGGCTATTTCTCTAGGAAGTTCTTTACCATGTTCCATGACATCGATCATTTGTTTATAGATTGCGTTAGGCAAATAACGCTGCATGGCATTCGGACCAAAAACGTCACATCCAAAATATTCATCAACAATTTTCATAGTGTACCCTCCATATTTTATATATTGTATCAACAATTAGGATGGAATCAAATAAATAATTTATGTTTTTATCAAGTTACAGTCTTCATGTTACGTGTGTATATACTTGAGTTGCGTCTTGTTTTCAAGTACAATTTAACCAATAGGTGGTGGATCCATGAATTATAATCCTAAAGTCTTAGAAGCAATGATCAAACGGCTAATTCTATTTACCGCCGTTTTGATTCTCATTATATTTAATGCCAGTTTGATTCTGGATTTTTTGTTGCGGCTGATATCGATCTGTTATCCATTTATATTCGGTGCCGGGCTTGCGTTTATTTTTAATATTGTATCCAATGGATTGATGAAATATGCAGTAAAAATATTTCATATCAACGATACGACAATAACCAGAGCTTGTACCAATATCGTTTCGATCTTCCTTGTTTTTTCGATTGTTTTTGGTTTTATATTTCTGATTATCCCACAGCTTCTGGATTCCATGCAAAGTATTGTGGATCTGATGCCGAATGCCATTAATCATTTATACGCACAGCTTTTGGAAATTTCAAAACCCATCGATTCTATTCATGAAGCTTTGCTGGATATGCAATCAACCATTGGAGATATGGACAAGATGGCTGAAATGATTCCTGGCTTTTTAGGCTGGGTGTTTTCCGGAGGTGCCAACGGTCTTTTTGATTCCATATACTCTGCTTTGACCACGACATTTTCTATCGTTGCCAGTTCATGTATCGCACTGATGTTTTCCTTTATCGTTCTTTTCAACAAAAAAACGTTCATGCGTGAAACCAAAGCTTTGTTAAAGGCGTATTTACCGGATCGTTATTATCAGAAAACGATCCATGTCTGTTCCATTGTAAAACGGACTTTTACCAGTTATATTGCCGGTACAAGCTGTGAATGTTTGATCCTGGGGACCCTGGTGTTTTTAGGGTGCACGATCTTTGGCATGCCATACGCATTATTAACAGGAATCATAGTTGCCATTGGGGCCTATGTGCCGATGTTTGGTGCTTTGGTGAGTGCTATTCTTTGTGCCTTGTTTATTTCGGTTGTAGATCCTATGAAAGGAATCTATTTTATCATCATGTTTATTTGTATACAGCAAGTAGAAGGAAACTTTATATATCCAAATGTCGTCGGAAAAAGTGTGGGTCTTCCTCCGATGTATGTGATCGTGGCTGTAACGGTCGGCGGCAGTCTTGCGGGAATCCTTGGAATGATCATTTTTATTCCGATTTGCTCTTGTATCTACCAGTTGGTTGGGGAAGATATAAAAAAACGAAATAAAGAAAAATCTCTGACACGCTCTTGAGTTCTAACTTAAGAGCTTTTTTATGATACAATGGTAAGGTCTGGAGTGATATTGATGAACCGCACGGCGCTTACGATCAAAATGCTTATGATTCTTAAGGCACGAGGCACAAAACGGCCTGTATCCACCCGTGAATTGGCGGATGAATTAGAAACAAACCCAAGAAATATAAGAGAGTTTAAAAAAGAACTGATCACAGCGGGGTTTAATATTAAAGAAAAAAAAGGCCCTTACGGAGGATATATCCTTCAGGAAGATACGATTTTTCCCGTATTGCCTTTGACACAACAGGAAATTGAAGCTTTAAACGAATCACAGGAGTTCATGAAAAGTCATAAAGAGTTCAAGTCTTATTCTTCTTACTGTGATGCTTTGACGAAGGTTTTGGCCAGCTCCAAAAATGGGAAAAATGTTTCTATACAATATCTTCAAAATGCGGTACGTCCAATCGAGGAGAAGATTCAAGAGATGATGGATCTTGCCCTTCAAGCGATTGGGTGCGAATATACACTTTGTATCGATTATCAGGGTGCCAATGATTCAAGGGTGCAAACATTGGAAGTGGATCCGTATGACTTGATTCATTACCGAAACTCCTATTATCTGGTTGGGTTTTCCCATTTGCGAAACGATTACCGTATCTATCGTTTTAGCGCGAAGCGTATGATAAAAATGAAAATGACCTCAAAACATTTTCTATGGGATAGCCAATATCAGCTGATCAATGTGGTGAGCCGATTTGGCTTGATCAAAAAAGATTTTAAGAACATTAAGGTCCGTGTCAATAAAGATGTGATCGATCGGTTTGAGGAATATGATGGTTGGGGAATCGATATCAAAAAAATCGCAGAAGATGCTCAAAATGTTTTTTATGAATTTAAAAACCCGGATCGTTTTGAACTGTACCGTCAAATCTTTTCATTTGACGGGAAAATAGAGATCATCGATCCACAGTCATACAAAAAAGAGTTTAACAAGAAAATAGTAAGTTTTTTAGAAAATGGTGATATCTATGATGACGCATGTAAGTGACATCCTTCATTGTCAAAAATGTCCCCGGTTTGGATGGGATCTTTATCACAAAAAAGGAATCCATGAAAAATATTTCCACATGATTGCTCCTTTTTCTGCGTTATGGAAAAAATACTTAAAGGTTGAAGATGCCGTATCCGGACAAACAGGAGATTCCAATGCGGATACGCTGAAGAAAATGGCCGACTGTGATGTTATTGTGTTTGCCCGCTTTTCTTATCGGGAGTGTCGGACACAGATTCCAGTGCTGATAAAAAAAGAGAAGGGATACCACGCAATTTATCCGTATTTAAACTGTAATCCTAAAGATACAGAAACTTTACGAATGAAACTGGATGAAAGAATTGCTTTAACACAAGGAATTTCTATCCTTTCTCATGAAATCGTGTATATCAATAAAGACTATGTTCGTAGCGATGATCTGGAAGTGGAGAAACTTTTCGAAAGAGGTTCAAAATTTTTTAATCGTAGAAACAATCCGGCAAAAGATATTCAGGAATGCCTGGATGCCATGGATATCGATCTGGATGCGATGATTAATGAAACCCTCGGTATCTTACAAGGGGAACAGCCTTCTTTAAAAAGAAATAAAACTTGTACCGCCGGCAGACGTTGTTTGTATTATGATGAATGTTTTCACGATCAGGATTTGCCGGACGATTCAATTGTCTTTTTGACGACTTCCCAGCATAAATTAAATGCCTTTGAACAAGGCTGTGTTCATATCCGTGATATGGAACCCTCGTTGTTGGAAGGGTATCGTCTCCAATACGCGCAGTATATGGCCAGTTTGAATGGCTGTTTTTTGGACAAAGTGGCTTTATCTCACTGGATCGATTCGGTCCAGTATCCAATCAGTTATCTTGATTTTGAGTGGGATACTTTTGGCGTTCCTCCTTATAAAGGAATGAAACCTTTTGATGTGCTGTGCTTTCAATACAGTCTGCATATAGAGGAAGAAGACCATACGTTAAGACATACGGATTTTTTTGGAACCCGGGACTGCCGGAAAGATTTTATTGAATCTTTGATTGATTCGTTGCCTAATGAAGGATCGATCCTTGTTTATAATATGGAAGGAGCTGAAAAGCTCAGACTGATCCAGCTGGGGAATCAGTTCCCAGAATATAAGGATCAGCTTAATACGATCTGTGATCGGATGATCGACCTTTCCAAGCCATTTGAGACCGGGGTTTACTACGATAACCGCATGCGTGGACATTATTCACTGAAAAGTGTGCTTCCGGTATTTACGGATGAAGTATCATATCAGCAGCTTGCCATCCATGATGGATTGAATGCGGTCAGTGCGTATCGTACTTTTGAAGAGGCGGATCCATCACAGAAAAAGAAGATACGCCAGGATATCCGAAACTACTGTCGAATGGATACATACGCAGAATATGTCGTATTTCATGGATTAAAGAAAAAGTTAAAGGAGGAAGAAGATGCCTAATATTATTACCCATACCTTGTTGGCGGATGATTTTATCGAGAAATCAAGTCCATCTATAAAAGAATGGCTTTTGCCTAGAAAACAGTTGGTTGAAATTGGTTCCAATGGACCCGATTTTTTGTTCTTTCACGGTTTATCGCCGAAAAGAGCTTTTCATAAAGATTCTTTACGCAAATGGGGAAATAAAGTGCATTCACAGAAAATCCGCGAGTTTTATACCTGTGCTTTGGATTCGATCCGCAAAGAAAAAGACGAAGCGATTCAAAAAGACATGATTGCGTATCTGATGGGGCATCTTATGCACTGGGCCCTGGATTCAACCGCTCACCCTTATGTTTATTATCGTACTGGAAATGACCATAAAAAAAGTTCACAATGGCATCATCGCTTTGAATCTTTGATCGATGCGATCATGTTGAAAGTAAAAAGGGAACAAACGATACGGGATTTTAAAGCGTACGAGGTGACGGAGGCGTCTCTTGAACAGATCCGTGCTATATGCCGGATCTATGTTCCGGCTTTAAGGAAGGTCTATGGAGTCCATGTTTTACCGCATCAGATCAAAGAATCCATTGAAGATTGGAACTTTATGGAAAAAGTATTCTATGACCAAAACGGAAAGAAGTTTGATGTATCTTACCGGCTTGAAACTTTGATTGGCCAGGAAAGTCTGATTTCCGGATTCTTTGTGCCCAATCAGCCGGAAGATCCATTTGATACAATGAACCTGCTTCATAAAGAATGGGTTCATCCGTGCGATGAATCGAAAAAAAGTTCAGAAAGCTTTTTTGATCTTTATGAAAAGGCTTTGGATAAAGCTTTTGAAGTTAACACACTTTTGTTGGAATGCCTCGAAGATCCTGCAAAAGACGAAGCTTTTTTAAACTTTATTGGTGAAAAAGACTATAATACCGGATTGGACGAAGATCTTCCTATGAAATACTTTGATCTGGTATATTAAAGATTCTTATGTAAAAAATTTTCATTAGTATGATATAATGTTTCACAGGTGATGAAGTATGTATAAAATTGTAAAAAAGGAAGTATTAAATCCAACGGTTACCCGTATGGTGATCGATGCTCCGTTTGTCGCCAAAAGAGCGAAAGCGGGCCAGTTTATTATTTTAAGAGTGCGTCCTCAGGGGGAAAGAATTCCTTTGACGATTGCGGATAGCGATCCGCAAAAAGGGACCGTAACGATTATTTTCCAAACAGTGGGAGAAACGACGATGTTGCTGAACGCATTGAATGAAGGCGATTCTCTTGAAGATTTTGTAGGGCCTTTGGGAAAACCAAGCGTTATCGATGGCACAAAGAAAGTCTGTATCATCGGTGGGGGCGTTGGTTGTGCCATAGCCTATCCTACGGCCAAAGCGTTTCATGAAGCAGGTGCCCAGGTTACAACGATCGTAGGGTTTAGAAATAAGGACCTGGTGATCCTTGAAAAAGAATTCAAGGAAGTCAGCGACCATTATTATTTGATGAGTGATGACGGTTCTGTTGGAGACAAGGGCGTTGTCACCAACAAATTGGAAGCGTTGATCGAAAATGGCCAGCAATTTGATGAAGTGATTGCGATAGGTCCCATCATCATGATGAAATTTGTATCGTTGACAACGAAAAAATACGATATTCCAACGACCGTTTCTATGAATCCGATCATGATCGATGGAACAGGTATGTGTGGATGCTGCCGACTGAAGGTGGGAGATCAAATTAAATTCGCCTGCGTTGACGGTCCGGATTTCGATGGTCATTTGGTTGATTTTGATGAAGCTATGTCCAGAAACAAAGCATATCTTGATTTTGAGGCTCATAAGCGAGATGAAGCCTGTAATTTATTGAAAAAGGAGGTTCTCTAACATGCCAAATATGAGTCCCAATAAAGTTTCGATGCCGATTCAGGATCCCAATGTCCGCATTAATAATTTTGATGAGGTGGCTTTAGGTTACACGAAGGAGATGGCTATCGAAGAAGCTGAACGCTGTCTGCATTGTAAATACCAGCCTTGTGTCAATGGCTGTCCTGTCAATATTCATATCCCTGACTTTATAGAGAAGGTCAAAGAGGGAGAATTTGAAGAAGCATACAAGATCATTTCGCTGACCAGTACGCTGCCGGCAATTTGCGGCCGTGTTTGTCCGCAGGAGAGTCAATGCGAAAAACTCTGTGTTCGCGGAATCAAAACAGAACCGGTTGCGATTGGCCGCCTGGAGCGTTTTGTAGCGGATCATCATAGAGAAAACAATGATGTTCCCTTTGAAAAACCGGCAAGTAACGGACATAAAGTCGCCATTGTGGGCGCGGGTCCGGCCGGTCTGACATGTGCTTCCGATTTGGCTAAATTAGGCTATCAAGTTACGATATTTGAGGCCTTGCATGTTGCCGGAGGCGTCTTGATGTATGGGATCCCGGAATTCCGACTGCCAAAGGAAATCGTCCAAAAAGAAATCAGTCATTTAAAGGAATTAGGTGTTGAGATCATCACTAATTTTGTTGTAGGGCGAAGTGATTCTATCGATGCGATCATGAACGATGGATATGAAGCTGTCTTTGTCGGATCGGGTGCCGGACTTCCAAATTTCATGGGACTTCCGGGCGAAAATTTAAAGGGTGTTTATTCCGCAAATGAATTTTTGACTCGAATCAATCTGATGAAAGCGTATCAGGATAATAGCGATACCCCGGTTCAGCGGCCGAAAAAGTGTGTTGTTGTAGGCGGTGGTAACGTGGCGATGGATGCCGCTCGATGCGCTAGAAGGCTGGGAGCGGAAGTGCATATCGTATATCGACGCAGTATGGATGAACTGCCGGCTCGAAAAGAAGAGGTTGAACATGCTCAGGAAGAAGGAATCATTTTTGACTTGTTGTGTAATCCGGTGAAAGTCGAGGGCAACGAAGAGGGATGGTGTACTTCGATCGAATGTATCCGTATGGAACTGGGAGAACCGGATGAAAGCGGAAGAAGACGTCCAGTGGCAATCGAAGGATCCAATTTTACGATCGATATCGATTGTATGATCATGGCCATCGGAACCAGTCCCAACCCATTGATTCGTCATACAACCGACGGCTTACAAACCAATCGCAAAGGCTGTATCGTTTGTGATGAGGAAGGATTGACTTCCCGCGAAAACATTTATGCCGGAGGCGATGCAGTCTCAGGAGCGGCCACAGTCATCAACGCGATGGGAGCAGGAAAACGTGCGGCTGCCGCAATCCATAAAAAGATCAGCGGCTGAAACTTTTGAAAATATTAAAATATACAATGAAAGGGTTTACATTTTCTTTTCTTAGGTGTACTATATAGGTGGATAAAGTTGAAACAAGGCTCAGTTTCAACAACTCACATACTTACATCCTTCCTTATTGTGTGTGAGCGTATTTATTCATATCGATTCCTTTCGATACTTGATAAAAAGCACTCAATGAGAGTGCTTTTTATCTTATTCAGCTGGAGAAACAATTATGGACAATTTAAAAACAAAAATCTTATCGATTTCCATGACCTGGAAACAAACGATTATTTTTGCGGTGGTTACCGGTGTTTTAACAGGTATCCTTGCGCAAATCCCTATTCTATACAATACAAGCTTTGCCCAATATCACGGTCACTTTTGAATGGTGGATCTTGTTCGCAATGCTGATCGTGATCGGACAGGATACATGGTGGAAAGCCGGTTTCAAAACGCTTGTGTTTTTTTTGATCTCGCAAACGGTTGTTTTTTTAGCGGAATGGGCTATCGCTGGTGAATTTTATTTTCCGTACTGGGTACGCTGGATCGAGATTTCCTTCTTGACCCTTCCTGCCGGGATAGTCGCCTGGTTCACCCGGAAAGACAATATTCCAGGCAACGTCTTTTTGGCATTGCCTTTATGTCTTTAGGGGTCCTGTATACAACTCTTTTTGTACAAAATCCACCGTATCATCTTCTGACTTGTATTTTTTGTTTCTTACAGGTGATTTTCTGGTTATACGTTCTTCGAAACGACTGGAAAAACCGTGCTATCGTTTTTGCGATTGCGTTACCCTTAACACTTTTAAACTGCTATGTCTTAACGTATCCTATCGTTTGATCCGTTTAACATCTATCTATTGTCTGTATTGAATGACATTTCTTGACAACGACGTTTTTTTTCATAGAATTATGTGTGTTGATAAAGGAGAAAAAAATATGATTAGTTCAAATGATTTAAAGCCGGGACAAACCATCCATGTCAATGGAGATATTTATGTTGTTCTGGATATCTCTCAAAATAAAACAGCACGCAGTGCGATGGTCGTAAAGGCAAAAGTTCGGAATCTTCGCACCGGAAGCAATGTAGAACTTTCCTGGGGCGGCGGGGAAAAGGTGGAACCGGCCGATATTGAAAAGCGAGAAATGCAATATCTCTATGACACGGATGATGCATTGGTGTTTATGGATAATGAAACGTATGAACAGATTGAAATTCCAAGCAGTCGTTTGGAATGGGAAAGAAAATTTTTAAAACCCAACGACAATGTATCGATTTCATCATTCGAAGGAGAAATCCTTGGCGTTGTACTGCCGGATAAAGCCACTTTAAAAGTTGTAGAATGCGAAGCGGCGGTCAAAGGAGATACAGCCACTTCAGCCAGTAAGAATGCCGTTTTGGAAACGGGGCTGGAAGTCAAAGTTCCTTTGTTCATCAATCAGGATGAAATGATCGTAGTGAACACCAGTGACGGAAAATACTCGGGACGTGCCAAATAAATCAAAGTGAGCAGAAGCTCACTTTTTTCGTTCTTTTTTTTAATGTGGATTTATTGTATAATCATTAATGTCTATTTTTGTATATTTTTAAAAAAGGAGAACAACAATGAAAGCACATGATTTTAATGAAGTTGTAAATCATATGAAGACATCTGGCTTTGTTTATCAAGGTTCAGAAATATATGGAGGTCTTGCGAATACTTGGGATTTTGGACCTTTAGGTGTTGAGTTAAAACAAAATATCAAGAACGCCTGGTGGAAACGTTTTATTCAGGAAGATGCCCATAACGTAGGGATCCAGAGTGCTATCTTGATGAACCCGAATGTTTGGGTGGCCAGCGGACATGTCGGAGGATTCAGCGATCCTTTGATGGATTGTAAAGAATGTAAATCGCGTTTCCGTGCCGATCAGCTCATTGAAGATGCAACACATCATGAAGTAAGTGTCAATGGTTGGTCCAATGAGGAAATGGAAAACTATATCCGTGAGCATGAGATCGAATGTCCAAAATGCGGCGCAAAGAATTTTACGGATATTCGTCAGTTTAATCTGATGTTCAAAACATTCCAGGGCGTTTTAGAAGATGCCAAGAGCACTATTTACCTTCGTCCGGAAACGGCACAGGGTATCTTTGTCAACTTTAAGAACGTACAGCGTACAATGCGTAAGAAACTTCCGTTTGGAATCGGTCAGATCGGGAAAAGTTTCCGTAATGAGATCACACCTGGAAACTTTATTTTCAGAACCCGTGAATTTGAACAGATGGAGCTGGAATTTTTCTGTCAGCCTGGAACCGATCTGGAGTGGTTCAAAACGTATTGTCAGCGCTGCGTACAGTTCTTGAACGATTTAGGAATTGATTCAAATCATATCCGTTTGCGTGAGCACGCCAAAGAAGAGCTGGCACATTACTCCAATGGAACCAGCGATATTGAATATAATTTTGCCGATCCGATTGGATGGGGCGAACTGTGGGGTATTGCCGATCGCACCGATTTCGACTTGAAGGCACATCAGGATACAAGCAAACAAAGTCTGGAATATTTCGACCCTCAGACCAATGAAAAATATATTCCTTATGTCATTGAACCAAGCGTAGGTGTAGAAAGATTGTTGTTGGCATTGATGTGTGAAGCCTATACCGTTGAGGAGCTGGAAAGAGATTCTC
Organism: uncultured Faecalicoccus sp.; assembly: GCF_944327125.1. Taxonomy (GTDB): domain Bacteria; phylum Bacillota_I; class Bacilli_A; order Erysipelotrichales; family Erysipelotrichaceae; genus Faecalicoccus. The sequence goes on along the minus strand of NZ_CALVGO010000012.1, from coordinate 22,045 downwards.
GCGTTGTATTAAAGCTTCATCCATATTTGGCCCCTTATAAAGTGGCTGTGCTTCCTTTATCTAAAAAACTGCAGGATAAAGCGACAGAAGTGTTTGGGGAACTTTCTAAACATTTTGCCTGTACATATGATGAAAATCAAAACATCGGAAAACGTTACCGCCGTCAGGATGCGATTGGAACCCCTTATTGTGTGACGATTGATTTTGATACACTGGAAGATGAGTGTGTAACGATTCGTGATCGCGATACGATGGAACAGGAGCGCATTGCGATCAAAGATTTAAAGACATATATAGAAGAGAAAATTCAATTTTAGTAGGTGGATATTTTGAGCTGGATCAAAGAAGAGGACATGCGTGCGATACGTCAGCAGGCAGATATCGTTGACATTTTATCTCATTATTTGTCTCTGACAAAAAAAGGAAAGAATTATGTGGCGGTCTGTCCTTTTCATGATGACCACGATCCAAGTCTTTCGATTTCGGTGGATAAACAGATCTATAAGTGCTTTGTATGTGGAGCGGGTGGAAATGTTTTTACATTTGTGCAAAGAATCGAAAATATTTCATTCCCGGAGGCGGTATGTAAAGTGGCTCAGATGATTGGCTATCCTTTACAGATCGAAGCCCCAGCTCCTAAAGAAGACGCCAGGGAAAAACCATACTATGATGTACTGCAGTCATATATCCAGTTTTGTTCCTATGAGCTTCAAAGCGAAGAAGGATTTCCGTGTATGGAATATATCCGGTCCAGACATTTAAATGAAGATATACTTCGCCGGTTTGAGATTGGATATGCTCCCGATGATGCACGGTCGCTAAATTTTTTTCAAGCGAAAAAGTATTCTCAGGATCTGCTCTTGAAAACAGGACTGATTCATCAAGGAGACAAGGGAATCAGGGCTACTTTTTTTGACAGACTAATGATTCCCATCCATGACGATCAGGGAAATCCAGTAGGATTTACAGCCCGAAGACTTTCTCGGAATGCAGATGTTCCCAAATACATCAATACATCACAGACAGAAATTTACGAAAAAGGAAATCTGATCTTTAATTATCATCGGGCCAAAAGTTTTGCCCGTAAAAATCAGCGGGTGATTCTTGTGGAAGGGGCAATGGATGTTCTGGCTTTTGAAAAAGCAGACATTCATGAAAGTATTGCGTGTCTGGGAACAGCTTGCACCAAAGCTCAACTTTTACTGATCAAAGCATTAAAGGTGCCTGTGACGGTATGTTATGACGGAGATCGGGCAGGCCAGGATGCGACGTATAAGTTTTGTTCCATGGCACTGGATATGAATCTCGATATACAGATCGTAAAAAATCCTTCGCAAATGGATCCGGATGAAATCTACGAATCCAGCGGGGGAAAAGGACTTCTAGATCTGATCAAAAAAACGATTTCTCCAGCTGAGTTTTATTTAGATTATTTAACGAAAAAATATGATCTAGAAAATTATGAAGATAAACGTAAGTTTATCGACATCATGGCGGATTGTATCAAAAAGACATGTACCGATCTAGAAAAGGCAAATTATTATGCAAAGATAAGGGTCATGACAGGATTTGATCTCTCGCTTTCCGACCAGAAAAAGATTCCCTCAGCACAGGCTCAAAAGAAACGTCAAGTGGTCTTTCTTCAGAATCCAAAAAATGGAAGGGATCTGGCGGAAAGAAACTGTTTGAATATGATCTTACTGAGTAAGGATGCAGCGCTGCGTTTTAAGGAGGACATAGGTTTCTTTAAAAACGAGCTTTGCAATCAACTTTCTTATTATTGTTATGATATCTATCGTCATCGTGATCGCATCGATTTTGATGAATTGATATCCAGGATAGAAGAAGAAAATGTTCGCAATTTTTTGTTAGACCTATTATCGGATTCTTTTCGATCAACAGAGTATGACGAAAAGCTTTTCTTAGATTGCATCGATAAAATCAAAGAATGTGCTTTTCAAGAGCAGATTGACCAAATCAATCAAAGAATCAAAGAAACCGTAGATAGTATTGAAAAATTGGAACTTGCGCAAAAAAAGAAAGAATTGATCATTAAAAAGAATGATCTGCGTCGAAAGGAAGGGTAATATGAACGAAGTTGCTTCTATAAAAAAGAAATTCAAATCATTGGATGAGGCCCAGGAATTTTTACTTTCCTGCAAAGACAAGGATATGGATATTTCGCAGAATCAATTTATGGAATCCATCAATGATCTGGGATTGAACGATGATGAGCTGGATGCTTTATATTCGTGGTGTGATGACCATGAGATCGCATTCATGGATGAAGGCATCGAAGACGAAGATTTTGACCTGGATGTTGAAGAAGAAGATCTGGATTCCGATATTGACGATACACAGGATGAAGAAAGTTCCATTGAAGATGAGATTTCCCATTTGGAACAGTCTTTTGCCAATGCAAGTCACGCCAAGATCAATGACCCGGTAAAAATGTATTTAAAGGAAATCGGACAAATTCCTTTGCTGGATCCAAAGGAAGAACCAATCATTGCCAAAAGAATTCAGAATGGGGATGAAGAAGCCAAACAACAACTGATCTCCAGTAACCTTCGACTGGTTGTTTCGATTGCCAAGAAATATGTTGGCCGCGGCATGTTGTTTTTGGATCTGATCCAGGAAGGAAACTGTGGTTTGATCAAGGCTGTCGAGAAATTTGACTATACAAAGGGATTTAAATTTTCAACGTATGCGACTTGGTGGATTCGTCAATCGATAACGCGTGCGATTGCCGATCAGGCAAGAACGATTCGTATTCCGGTGCATATGGTGGAAACCATCAACAAACTGACCCGGATCCAGCGTCAGCTGGTCCAGGATCTGGGCCGCGATCCGCTGCCAGAAGAAATCGCAGAAAAAATGGAGAATATCACGGCCGATAAAGTTCGTGAGATACAGAAGATTGCCTTAGATCCAGTAAGCTTGGAAACACCGATCGGAGAAGAAGACGATTCTCATTTGGGTGATTTTATCGAGGATAAAGAAACCCTTTCCCCAGACGATTATACAAACAATCAGCTGTTAAAAGATGAGATCAATAACGTGCTCCAGGGCTTGACCGAACGGGAAGAAAAAGTTCTTCGGTTGCGTTTTGGACTGATGGACGGCAGAACCCGGACATTGGAAGAAGTTGGGAAGGAATTCAATGTAACCCGAGAACGAATCCGTCAGATCGAGGCGAAGGCATTGCGAAAGCTGAAACACCCGAATCGTTCGAAACGATTAAAGGATTTTGTGAAGTCATAGTGGCTCTTTCAAAACGACTCCAAAGGATCGTCGATCAGATTCAGGGATCCTGTCTTGCGGATATAGGATGCGATCACGGTTATGTTGTGATCGAGGCTCTCAAACAAAACAAAGTAAAAAAAGCATATGCCTGTGACGTAGCGCCTCTTCCTTTGGAAAATGCTCAAAGGAACATTGAGGCTGCCCATCTTCAAAATCGGGCGCAATGCCTCTTGATGAATGGAATCGAGTCTCTTCCTGAAGATGTCGATTGCATTGTGATGGCCGGCATGGGCGGTTCCTTAATGATTGATATCTTAGAACGAGGAAAAGTTCGAGTCGGTACAAGATTTTATCTTTCTTGTCATAAAGATACTCCATTATTAAGGAAATATCTTTTACAACACGGATTTTCGATCGAAAAGGAATGGATCATTCAGGAAGACAGACATTTCTATCCTTTGATTCAATGTGTTTATACCCGAAAGCCTTGTTTGAAAGTGTCGGAAAAAGAATTATATTACGGTGTTTCCCTGGAATTTGATAAGGATGCCGGTTCCTATCTGGAAAACGAAAAAAAGAAGTGGACCAAAATCTTTCAACAAATGCCTCCTTCTAAAAGAAAAGAGGCACAAATTCGCCTCCAATACATCAATGAATTGTTAGACAGGTTCTAAGCCTGTCTTTTTTCGTCCAGGATCTTATGCAGATCAATTTTTTCTTTAGGGCAAGGATAGTGAATCAAATATTCGTAGACCTGTTCCATCAAGTAAGTCGGGGTACTGGCTCCACTTGTGATCGCAATATGTCTGGCGTTTTGGAACATTTCCGGTTTTAGCTGCTGCAGATCTTCGATACGGTACACGTTTTTGATGGCCGCACTGACGCCCATAGCACAAAGTTTTTTTGTGTTGTTGCTGGAAGGGTCTCCTACGACAATTAAAGTATCGACATTTTGATCCTTTAGCGCAAGAATGGCCTCTTGCCGAACCCGGGTTGCATTACAGATCTCATCATAAATGGAGGCATCCGGATAGATCTCTTTGATCTTAGCGAACAGATCTTTGATCTCGATCACAGACATTGTGGTTTGGTTGGTCACAAAGATGTTTCCTTTAAGATTTTTAGGAATATCTTCTATCTTCTCAATAAGAAATACACGATCATTTTCAGAATAAATAGCTTCAGCCTCCGGGTGTCCTTTTTTTCCGATATAGAAGACATAGTATCCTGCATTCAACTTTTGTTCTACGAATTTTTGCGTTTGAAGAACAAAAGGACAGGAAGCATCCACAATGGTCAATCCTTTCTTGATGGCTTTTTCCTTTACCGATTGATTCACACCATGTGCGGTAAAGATCACAATACCCGATTCGACCAAATCAAGAAGTTCCCATCTGGTTTTTGAAGGGTCTTCTACTGTTTTTAAATCATAAAGCGTTAGTGCTTCTTTTACATAATTGTTGTGGACCAGATTTCCCAAGATCGTAATGGATTCATTGGGATGAAGTTTACGGCATTCCTTGGCCATTTGAATGGCTTTCAATACACCGCCGCAATATCCTTGCGGCTTTACTTTTGTTACTTTATATTTCATATTCATAATTATATAGTTAAGTATTTGTTTTGAAAACTGAATTATGTTATCATGGATTGGATTTTGAGAGGTGATGCATATGGAAAATAAGAACATTGTGGAACAAATCATGGAAATTGAACATTTTCATTCACTGACTCCGATTCAAAAATCCGTTGTCGAACGAAAGAATAAAACGCGGGATCTGATTGGTATTTCCAGTACAGGATCTGGGAAAAGCCATGCTTTTTTTATGGCCATCTTTGAACAGATCGATCCATCTTTGAAACATGTTCAAGCCATTATCAGTACACCGACACGTGAACTCGCCTTTCAATTGTATGAGCGCTGTAAAACTTTAGCCAGTCATTTTGGAGTTACGGTGAAACTGATTACCGGAGGCATGGATAAAAATATGGGAGAGACCCAGCCGCAAATCGTAATTGGTACGCCGGGAAGAATGAAAGATCTTTTTATTGATGAAAATACTCTTCGACTGGATACAGCGAAAATGATGATCATTGATGAAGCGGATATGACTCTAGAATTTGGCTTTCTTGAAGATATCGACAGAATTCTTTCTAAATTGGATAAGAAAGTTCAGCTTATGGTATTTTCGGCTACGATTCCTGAAGCCCTTCAACCTTTCTTGAAAAAGTATTTATTTGATCCTTTTATGATTTCCATTGAGGACAGTCAGAATTTTGAAAGTGACATTCATCATATTCTGGTTCCTTGCAAGCATAAAACATATTCAGATAAATTATTGGACGTCTTGAAAACAATCAATCCTTATGTTTGCCTGATTTTTGCCAATACAAACAAAGAGGCACATCAAATTGCCTGCGATCTTCGTGAACATGGATATGATTTGGTCGAACTTCACGGTGATTTGGAATCTCGGGAAAGAATGCAGGCCATCCGAATGATCCAGTCACAGAAGAAAAGTTATATTGTGGCCAGTGATATTGCCAGCCGTGGTATCGATCTTGAGGGGGTCACTCATGTCATCTCTTGCGGATTTCCTAAAGATCTAAAATTCTATATTCATCGCTCGGGACGTACAGGCCGTGCTCAGCGTGATGGTACCTGCATTGCCCTGTATCGGGAAACCGACAATATTGCGATCAACGAATTGAGCAAACAGGGCATCGTATTTGAACATAAGGATATTCGGAATCACCAGTGGGTCACTTTAAGGCCGTATGGACAAAAACGCAAAAGAACACAAGATCCGCTTCAAAAGGAAATTGAAAAAATTGTTTCGAAAAAGACAAAAAAAGTAAAACCAAATTACAAAAAGAAAAAAAGAGAAGAGATCGAACGCTTAAAAAGAAAACGAAAAAGAGAAATTATTCAAAAAGATATTCAGCGGCAGAAAAAGGAAAGGGCGAAAGAAAAACAGCGTCAAAAAAGGATTGAATCATGATTTATCTAGGAAGTCATGTCTCATTAAAAGCACCGGACTATTTTCTGGGCAGTATCAAAGAAACGCTATCTTATGGCGCCAATGCCTGTATGATCTATACGGGAGCACCTTCCAATACGCGAAGAATATCCATGGACTCTTTTAAAATCGAAGAGGCAAAACAACTGATGGTACAACATGCGATTTCTATGGACCATGTTATTGTTCATGCACCGTATTTGATCAATCTGGCCAATGTGGTGAAACCTCAAACGGCGCAGTTTGGTGTTGAATTTCTTAAAAGTGAATTAGAACGTACCGCTCTTTTGGGCGCCAGCTATCTTGTTCTTCATCCTGGAAGTCATCTCAAACAGGGCTTGGAAACAGGCATATCCAGTATCGTAAAGGGATTGAACGAAGTTTTAGATTCGGATGCCAGTTCAGTTTGTATTGCTTTAGAAACCATGGCGGGAAAGGGCAGTGAGATCGGCCGCAGTTTTGAGGAACTTGCCATGATCATTGACGGGGTCCACAAACAAGATCGAATCAAGATTTGTCTGGATACTTGTCATATCCATGATGCCGGATACGATGTATCAAATTTTGATCGGGTTTTGGATGAGTTTGACAGAACGCTTGGCCTGGAACGTTTAAAAGTCGTTCATGTTAACGATTCTAAGAATCCAAAAGGTTCACACAAGGACCGTCATGCCAATATTGGACAGGGATATATCGGACTGGAATCGCTGGCAAGAATCGTACATCATCCAAAATTGTTGGATGTCACAAAGATTTTGGAAACGCCTTATATTGATGGCGTTGCTCCTTACAAAAGAGAAATTGAGCTCTTGCGCAATATTAAATAAAAAAATCGATGCGTTAAAAGGCATCGATTTCTTCTTTTAATATAGTTACCATTTCAGATTGAGGAATCTTTTTAATGATTTCTCCTTTTTTTATCAACAAGCCTTCATTTTTTCCTCCGGCGATTGCGATGTCGGCATGTTTGGCTTCGCCAGGCCCGTTGACAGCGCATCCCATGATGGCTACAGTGATGTTCTTGTTGATTGTCTGAAGATATTGTTCGATTTCATTTACGACCGGTTCCATATTCCATTGCGTTCTTCCACAGGTAGGGCAGGCGATAAGATTGGGCACATTGTCTATCAGGCGACACGATTTCAACAGTTCTTTCACGATCGGGATCTCTTTTTGCGGAGCTCCATTGACACTGATTCGAATCGTGTTTCCAATGCCATCCAATAAAAGTGTACCTAAAGCCAGTGAACTTTTGATGGCGCTGGTCATCATGGTCCCTGCTTCGGTTACGCCTAAATGCAATGGATAGTCAAAGGCTTGAGCGGCTTTGCGGTAAGTTTCAATACAAAGAAGGGGGTCACTGGATTTAAAGGACAATACAGTATCATAAAAATCCAGATCTTCCAAAATAGAAACATGACGCTTCGCACTTTCAATCATGCCTTCGGCGGTAGGTTTTCCATATTTTTCGTGGATATCTTTTTCAAGGGATCCGCTGTTGATGCCGATGCGAATCGGAACATGGTTTTCTTTACATTTTCTGACGACCGCTTCTACATTGGAACGGCTTCCGATGTTTCCTGGGTTTAGACGAATTTTATCGGCTCCGGCCTCTATACAAGCCAATGCCAATTTATAGTCAAAATGAATATCAGCTACCAGGGGGATGTGAATGTTCTTTTTGATGTGGGATATCGCTTGAGCATCGTCCATGTCCATACAGCTTACGCGGATGATTTCGCATCCCATATTTTCCAAAGTTAGAATTTGATCTGTAACTTCTTTTACATGAGAAGTTTTTATATTACACATGGATTGGATATATACGTGGTCATTGTTTCCTAAAGGAAGATCTTTAACGAAAACCTGACGTGTCTGATTCCGTTTCATCTTATCAACTCCTAATAGAAGTATACAAATATAAGCATTTAAGAACAAGTGACAAAACCAAGAAAATATGTTTAAATTGAGCACATAGGGGGAAATTATGTCGCGATTTTTTAAAAACATAAAAAAACGGATAAGTACCTATTTTTCTCGTGGCCTCGATCAACCAGTCGACCAGGTTATTTCAAAACGCATCCTGGCTTTTGCGAGCATGGTCGTTGTGATTTTTTTGATTCTATTTGTTCGTTTGATCTATATTCAAGTGTTTTCCAATGAACGGTACGTCGCTTTGACCGATGATTATACCAGCGTGACCCAATACATTAGTGCGCCAAGAGGACAAATCTTTGACGCAAAGGGAAATGTTCTGGCAAAAACGGTCGTCAGCCATAATATTGTTTATACATCACCTAATAATATGACAACCGATGATTATCTGTTATATGCCAATCGTATTGTCTCGGTGTTTGATGTTGATGTGAAAGATTTTACTTACAATGATCTTGTTGATGCCTATATTGCGTACACATCCTTAATGGATGAGGACGACCCACATTATCGATGCCGTCATCTTTTCAGTGATTCAGAATGGGAGAACATTCAAAATGGTTCAATGTCCAGTTCTAAACAGACGCAGCTGATCTATAAACGGGTGAGTCAAGATGATCTTGATGAGATGTCGGATGATGAAAAGAAAATCTACGGAATTTATACTCGTATGACCACATCCAATGCCGCTTCTTTAGAAAATGTGATTCTGGAAGATATCAGCGACGACGATGTTGCCTACCTTGTGGAACACAAAACCGAATTTCCTGGTTTTGATGTCGATTTTGGAGGCTGGAAAAGAGAATATCCTTACGGGGAAACTTTATCGGATGTATTAGGATCGGTAACCACCAGTACGGAGGGCCTTCCCAGTGAAAATATAGACTACTACCTTCGTCGAGGGTTCCAGTACAATTCACCGGTAGGGCGCTCGGGAATCGAGCTGTATTATAATGATTATTTATCCGGAGTCAGTGAAGAGTCCATTATTACGTATGATTCCAATGGACTTGCCCATAAAGAGGTCACTCGTTCTGCTCAAAAAGGGAATGATCTTATATTGACGTTTGACATTGAGCTTCAAGAAAAACTGGACCAGACGCTTAAAACGGTTCTTGAAAGAGAAGGTGGAACGGAAGGGCGTGAAGAGTTTGACAGTTTGTTTACTTGTATGATGGATCCTAATACAGGGGACGTACTGGCAATGTCGGGTTATACGATGGATCTGGATTCAAAGAAGCTGACCTATTTTGCCTCTGGAAATTATGTATCCCTGGTCAATCCTGGTTCCTGCATTAAAGGAGCCACGATCTATATGGGACAAACTGAAGGCGTTGTAAAAGCCGGAGAAGTGATTGAAGATGAAATCATGAATATTGGCGGGGAAGAGTTTGGTTCCTTCCAAAATCATGGCCCTGTTGACGACATTGAAGCTTTGGCGGTTTCCAGTAATGTTTATATGTTCAATATTGCGATTCGATTGGGAGATGCTGAATATAAAGAAGGACAAGCGCTGGAGATGGAAGATGTAGGGGGTACGCTTGATTTGATGCGTTCTTATTATTCGATGTTTGGTTTAGGAAATAAGACGGGCATCGATCTTCCTGGGGAAGTCAGCGGTTATATGGGATATGGAAACGTTCCTGGAATGACGTTGAACTATTCGATTGGTCAGTTGGACATGTATACCCCGATTCAGCTTTTACAGTATGTTTCAGCCATTGCCACACGGGGAAACCTTTATCAGATCCATGTGATGGACCAAATCAATGAAAGTAATTCACAAAACGTCGTAGAATCGTATTCGGTTACATTAAAATCGAGTTTGTCCAATCAAGAGTCTCTAGACCGCATTCGTCAAGGCTTTCGAGCTTGTGTTACTTCGGAAAACTGTGGGGATGAAATCAATGAACTGGATGTGGAAGTAGCCGGTAAAACAGGAACAGCCGAAGTAGGAGAAACCACGACGGCAAATTTTGTAGGATTTGCGCCTTACGAAGATCCAACGATGAGTTTTGCCTGTGCGGCTCCAACCAGTGCTGAAAACTCTCAGAATCTTAAAAGTAATATTTGTGTTTATGACGTGATGCCGGAAGTCTTACAGACTTATTTTGAACTCTATCCGAATGGATAATTTTAAATTCTTTTGAATAGGTTGACGAAAAAAAAGGGAAATGCTATGATTTTTTCATCAAAGCGATGAATTAGATCAGTAAAGGTCGACAGCTATACAGAGAACTGCTGGTTGGTGCAAAGCAGTTGGTTAGTGCCTTGAACTCACTAAGGAGCTGATAAGTAATGTTATCCGTATTTTCTGCGATAAAGAAAGTTAAGTGCACAGGTTCTGTGAACTAAGGTGGTACCGCGTTATTAACGTCCTTAGATAAGGACGTTTTTTTTATGAAGGAGGAATATTGATGTACGATCACAAGACGATTGAAAAAAAGTGGCAAAACCGATGGTTGAAAGAAAAAACATTTGCGTGTGATACATCGGACTTTTCTAAGCCGAAATACTATGTGCTGGATATGTTTCCTTATCCCAGCGGAAACGGTCTGCACGTAGGTCATCCTGAAGGTTATACGGCAACCGATATCATTGCCCGTAAAAAACGAATGGAAGGCTATAATGTTCTGCATCCAATGGGATGGGATGCTTTTGGATTGCCGGCTGAACAGTTTGCTTTGCAGACAGGACATCACCCGGCTGAATTCACAAAACAGAACATCGATCATTTCCGTGCACAGATCCAGTCTTTAGGATTCAGCTATGACTGGGATCGCGAAATCAGTACATGTGATCCATCTTATTATAAATGGACACAGTGGATCTTTACCCAGCTTTATAAAAAAGGATTGGCTTATGTGGATGAAATTCCTGTCAACTGGTGTCCGGAATTAAAGACGGTTCTGGCCAACGAAGAAGTCATCGATGGGAAAAGTGAACGAGGAGGCTATCCGGTCATCCGCAAACCGATGCGGCAATGGGTATTAAAAATTACAGCTTATGCCGAAAGACTTTTGAAAGATCTGGATGAAGTCGACTGGCCGGCTTCTACCAAAGAAATGCAGCGAAACTGGATTGGAAAGTCACAGGGAGCCAATGTCGTATTTAAAATTGATGGACACGACAAGGAGTTTACTGTTTTCACCACACGCTGTGATACACTGTTTGGAGCGACTTACTGTGTCATGGCACCAGAACATCCTTTTGTCTCTGAAATCACGACACCGGAGCAAAAAAGCGAGGTAGAGGCGTATCAAAAACTATGCCAGACCAAATCCGATTTGGAACGTACGGATCTGAATAAGGATAAAACGGGTGTATTTACAGGTGCTTATGCGATCAATCCTGTTAATGGAAAAAAAGTTCCTATTTGGATCAGTGATTACGTATTGGCAAGTTATGGAACCGGTGCCATCATGGCCGTTCCCGCCCACGATACCCGTGACTATGAATTTGCCAAGAAGTTTGGTTTAGAAATCATTCCGGTTCTTCAAGGCGGCGATGTCACAAAAGAAGCCTTTACAGAAGATGGGGTTCATATCAATTCAGAATGGCTGGATGGCTTAAATAAGGAAGAAGCGATTTCTAAAATGATCCACTGGCTGGAAGAAAATAAGGTTGGAGAAGCCAAAACCACTTATAAGCTACGCGACTGGCTGTTCTCACGTCAGCGCTACTGGGGCGAACCGATTCCTATCGTTCATATGGAAGATGGAACCATGCGCACTGTCGATGTAGATGAACTTCCTCTTGAACTTCCGGCAACCACAAACTTTAAACCAAGCGATACAGGAGAAAGTCCGCTGGCGCATTGCAGCGACTGGCTGTCTGTTGAAATCGACGGTGTCAAAGGAACCAGAGAGACCAACACGATGCCGCAATGGGCTGGTTCTTGCTGGTACTATATTCGCTACATAGATCCGAAAAATGATAAGGCAATTGGAGCACCGGAATTGTTGGAACACTGGTTACCGGTTGACTTGTATGTTGGCGGTGCGGAGCATGCGGTATTGCATCTTCTTTATGCCCGTTTCTGGCATAAGGTGCTGTATGACTGCGGTGTGGTAAAATCTAAAGAACCATTCCAGAAACTTTTCCATCAGGGTATGATCCTGGGTTCCAATGGAGAAAAGATGAGCAAATCCCGCGGCAATGTCATCAATCCCGATGAAATCGTGGAAAGCCATGGTGCGGATGCCTTACGTGTATATGAAATGTTTATGGGTCCATTGGAAGCGGCTTTACCTTGGTCAACAACCGGTTTGGATGGAACCAGAAAATGGCTGGAAAGAGTGAATCGATTCTATACCGAAGTGGCCAATATGACCGATGAAAACGATCATGCATTGGATAGGGTCTATCATGCCACGGTGAAAAAAGTTACGCATGATATCGATACTTTGAATTTCAATACAGCGATTTCGCAGATGATGATCTTTATCAATGAGTGTTACAAGGCAAAAACAATCTATAAACCGTATGCGATTGGTTTCTTGAAGATGTTTAGTTGTTTTGCCCCTCATTTAGGCGAGGAACTGTGGGCTATGATCTTTGAACAAAAGGATTCCATTGCCTATGAACCATGGCCAACGTATGATGAAAAAATGCTGGTGGATAAAACGGTAATGATCGTCGTTCAGGTCAATGGTAAAGTTCGCGGTAAATTTGAAGCAGCGGTCGATCTTGATGAAAAAGATATTGAAAAGATGGCTTTGGAACTGGAAAATGTTCAACATCAGATTGAAGGGAAAACAATTCGTAAAGTCATCGTTGTTAAAGGGAAAATTGTAAATATCGTTGCGAATTAATGTAGAACAAGTGGGTTCGATAGGAACTCACTTTTTTTGTAAAGGCTTACACAAAATGTAAAAGTTTTCATTCGGTAAGAAAAATGTGAAAAAAATTGAAAAATATTCTTGCAAACACAAAAGAGGATGTATATAATATACACATGTTCATAAAACGAGCACAATAGGAGGAAAGATATGAAGAAACTATTATCTGTTGTAGCTGCAGCCACTATGGCTTTATCGTTAGCTGCATGTGGTTCAGGTTCTGGAAGCGATGGTAAAACATTTACTTTTGCCAGCGAACTGGATATCAAAAACCTGGATTCCTGTGATGCCGATGACGGTATGAGCTTTAATGCGATGCATGCTGTTATCGATGGCTTGATGGGATTGGATGAAAATGGTGATATTACTTACGCACTTGCTGAAGATCACCAGGTCAGTGATGATGGACTGACACATACATTCAAAATCCGCGATGCCAAATGGTCAAATGGAGACGAAGTAACAGCGCATGACTTTGTCTATGCCTGGCAGCGAATCATTAAAAACGTTGGAAACTATGCCTATATGATGGGTACCGGCGGTGCTTCTATCGTTGGAGCCGATGAATTGATGGCCAAAACAGAAAACGGTGAAGAATTGACCGATGCCGATCTCGAGACTTTAGGAGCTAAGGCTCTGGATGATAAAACATTGGAAGTTAAACTGACAAGTCCAGTTGCTTACTTTGAAGAATTAATGACATTCCCTTGCTACTATCCAATCAATGAAAAGTTCTGTGAAGAACAGGGAAGCAATTACGCAAAGAGCGCAGATGCCATTCTTTCTAACGGAGCATATATCATGGATACATGGGAACCAGGATCAACGGCTACCTTCTCTAAAAATGAAGATTACTGGAATGCAGACGCTGTTAAATTAGATTCTCTGGTAATGAACCTGGTTCAGGAACCAGCTGTTGCCGCACAGAACTTTGAGAGTGGAATCAACGATTACGCTCCTATCAACTCGGATCTGGTTGATCAGTACAAAGACGATGAAAGTTTCATTTCTTTCAACGAAGGATATTTATTCTATATTCAGGTAAACTTCAATAATACCGATCTGCAGAACCAGAACTTACGTAAAGCCTTGTCTTTATCGATCAATCGTGAAGACTTCGCAAACAATGTGTTAAAAGATGGTTCTAAAGAAGCGAATGGATTTATTCCAGCTCAGTTATCCATCGGTCCTGAAGGACAAGATTTCCGTGATGATGCTTCCGATTATACAGAATATAATGTTGAAGAAGCACAGGCTGCTCTAGATCAGGCTTTAAGTGAATTAGGAAAAGATGAAGTTACATTGAGACTGCTTTATGGTACAGATGAATCGCCAATGGATACGATGGCCACTTATCTGCAGAACGCTTTCTCTAAACTGAAAGGTTTGAACATTGAAATGGTAGCTACGACAAAACAAGACCGTATCTACACAAAACAGGCCAACCGTGACTTTGATTTGGCATGTACTCGCTGGGGTCCAGACTACAGTGATCCTACAACATACCTGAACCTGATGATCACAGGAAATTCAAATAACTATGGTGACTGGACAAATGCAGAATTTGATTCTCTGATGTCACAGATCGCAACAGAAGCCGATCTCGATGCTCGCTGGCAGATGATGATCGAAGCAGAAGGTATCGCAATGAGTGATTACGCCAATATCCCAGTGTTTGAAAAGGGTACTTCCGCTTTGAAAAACACGGCAGTCAAGGGATTGGTACAAAAACCAGTTGGTGTACCTTACACATTCACATACGTTGATATTGAAGGTTAATTAATCTTGAGTTGAATTTATAATAAACACAATACAGCTCATCACTGTGTTGTGTTTATTTTTTAGAAGGAGGATTTTTGATGTCTAAGTCTACGGTTCGCTATATCCTTAGACGTCTGGTTATTTCACTTATTACATTGTTCGTGATCCTGGTCGTACTGTTCTGTATGGTTCGCTTCTTACCGGGCTCTCCTATCAACAATGAGCATTTAAGTGATGCCCAGCGTGCGGCAATTGAAGCCAGCTATGGTTTAAATTTGCCACTACCACAGCAGTTTGTAAAATACATGAGTGGAATGCTGACAGGCGATTTTGGCGTATCAATGAATTTATATCGCGATATGCAGGTTTCTTCGCTTGTTGCGACTCGTGCGCCTATTTCTTTTTTCCTTGGTTTAAGTGCCTGTATCTTAGGAACTTTGGTAGGAATCTTGTTAGGTGTTGTTGCCGCTTTAAAAAAGAATACAATTTGGGATACTTTGGCTACGGTACTTTCGGTTATCGGTGTCTCTATTCCTTCTTTTGTATTCGCAATGCTGATTTTGATGATTTTTGGAACTAATCTGCATATTTTACCTACCATGTATAGTTCCAGTCAGCCTATTTATTCGGCAATCATGCCAATCATTGCGTTGTCGATGAGCGTTATTGCCAATGTGGCCCGTTTTACACGAACGGAAATGATCTCGGTTTTAAATTCGGATTATATTATGCTGGCAAAGGCTAAAGGACTTTCACGAAAAGATATTATTTTAAAACACGCTCTTCGGAATACTTTGATTCCTATTGTCACGATTTTAGGACCGATCCTGGTTAACCTGATGACGGGTACAATGGTTGTTGAAAAGATTTGTTCAGTTCCAGGTTTGGGACTCTTATTGATCAATAGTATTCAGGCTTCAGACTACAATGTCATTCTGGCTTGTTCGTTCCTGTATGCCGCCATGTATATTATTATGATGCTCGTGATCGATGTTTCTTACGGTATTATTGATCCGCGTATCCGTTTAGGAAAGGATGAATGATTATGACCCAGAGTGAAGCTTTGAAAAAATATCAATTTCAGCCGGAAGATTTTCAGTTAGCTCAACATCGTGATGCTTTGGAAGTTGATCAAGTCATGCCGGCACGTCCTGCGTGGAAAGATTCGATCAATTTATTTTTAAGAAACAAAGGTGCTGTTATTGGAATCATCTGTATTGTGATCATTACTTTGTTTGCTATCTTTGCTCCTATGTTGTCCAGTTGGAAATACGATGATATCAATACTTCGATTCAAAATATCTCTCCTTGTGCTCAACATTGGTTTGGAACCGATACCCTGGGACGTGATCTTTGGGTTCGGCTATGGCAGGGAACGCGTATTTCCTTGTTTGTTGCCGTAGCAGCTATTCTTATTGATGTTGTGATCGGTGTGACCTACGGAATGATTTCCGGATATTTTGGCGGAAAAGTTGATTCCGTTATGCAGCGTATCCAGGAAGTAATCAACTCCATACCTACTTTGGTTGTATTGACGATCTTACTGATGGTCATGAAGTCCAATTTATTTACGATCATTATGGCTTTGGCCTTTACAGAATGGATCGGGATGTCCCGTATCACCAGAGCTCAGGTGCTGAAGACCAAAGAAGAAGAGTTTGTTCTGGCTTCCCGTACGTTGGGCGCCGGCAGTTTCTTCATTATTTTTAAAGAAATCTTACCTAATATTTATTCGCAGATGATCATCATGGTTATGATGTCCATTCCAAATGCGATCTTTTATGAAGCCTACTTGTCTTTTGTCGGATTGGGTTTACCGATTCCAGAAGCCAGTCTGGGTACTTTGATCAATGATGGTTTCAATACTTTGACCATCACACCTTATCAGATGACGATCCCGGTTATCGTATTCTCCATACTGATGTTGAGTTTCAACCTGGTAGGAGATGGTCTTCGTGATGCCCTGGATCCTACGATGAAGGAGATGTAAAAAAATGGAACAACAAAGAGAAAGAATACTAAAGATCAGAAACCTAAATATCTCCTTTAAGACAGGAAACGGAAAAGTCAATGCGGTTCGTGGTGTGAACCTGGACCTTTATAAAGGAGAAACTATCGCCATCGTGGGTGAGTCAGGATCTGGTAAATCCGTAACGACAAAAGCGGTTATGGGACTTTTAGCCAATAACGGAAACATTGATTCTGGTATGATTGAATATCATTGGAACGATGAGTATACAGGGGAACCTAAGACGGTTGATATCTGTCAATTGTCCGAAAAGGAACTTCAATCGGAGATTCGCGGGCGAAAGATTGCCATGGTTTTCCAGGATCCAATGACTTCATTGAATCCAACGATGACCATTGGAAAACAAATCATGGAACCCATGATTTATCACTATAAAAAATCAAAAAAGGAAGCCTATGAAAAAGCTCTTGAACTTCTGGAGCTTGTAGGAATAACGGATGCTGAAAAGCGTATGAAGAATTATCCACATCAGCTATCCGGCGGAATGCGGCAGCGCATCGTTATCGCGATTGCGCTCAGCTGCGATCCGTATGTTTTGATCTGTGATGAACCGACCACAGCCCTGGATGTTACAATTCAGGCCAAGATTTTGGAACTGATCCAGGATATTCAAAAGAAGAAACAGTTATCGGTTATTTACATCACCCATGATCTGGGGGTTGTTGCCAAGGTCGCCGATTATGTTAATGTTATGTATGCCGGTAAGATCGTAGAAACAGGCACGATCGATGAAATTTTCTATGATCCAAGACATCCTTATACCTGGGGCTTGTTATCTTCTATGCCAGATCTTGATACGGATGACGATGTATTGTACACGATTCCAGGTTCGCCGCCGAATCTGTCACACGAAGTCCAAGGGGATGCTTTTGCTCCTCGTAATGAATTTGCGTTGAATATCGATTTTAAAGAAGAACCTCCAATGTTTGAGGTTCCCGGATCTAAATCGCATAAGGTGGCCAGTTGGCTCATGCATCCAAATGCACCGAAAGTTGAAATGCCGGAATCGTTAAAGAAACGTCTTCAAAAAATGAAAGAGAAAGGAGATGCCAAAGAATGAGTGAACAACCGATTTTAGAGGTAAAAAATCTAAAACAATACTTTAAAGTCAGCCGTAAATTTACAGTGAAAGCGGTTGACGGCATCTCTTTTAAAATCATGCCGGGACAGACATATGGTTTGGTTGGTGAATCTGGATCTGGAAAATCTACGACAGGACGCAGTATCATTCGACTTTATAAACCGACCGACGGGGAAGTCATTTTTAATGGAAAAAACATTTCTGGACAAATGACCAAAGAAGAATTGAAATTATTACGAACCAAGATGCAGATGATCTTTCAGGATCCCATGGCGTGTTTGAATCCTCGTCGTAAAGTAATGGATATCATTGCGGAAGGATTGGATATTCATAAGGAATATAAAACGGAACAAGAGCGGGAACAAAAGGTATATGATATGCTAGAGCTGGTAGGTTTATCTAAAGAACATGCCAACCGCTATCCGCATCAGTTTAGTGGTGGGCAAAGACAGCGTATCGGAATTGCTCGTGCTTTGGTTATGAGACCGCAGCTGGTGATTGCCGATGAAGCAATTTCTGCACTGGATGTTTCTATCCAGGCGCAGGTTGTCAATTTGATGAAGAAAATTCAAAAGAAAACCAATACGGCTTATTTGTTTATTGCACATGATCTAAGTATGGTTAAATACATTTCAGATCATATTGGTGTTTTACACTTAGGCCATCTGGTAGAAACGGGAACAACGGATGAAATCTTCAACAATCCGATCCATCCTTATACAAAGTCTTTGCTCAGTGCAATTCCAGAGCCGAATCCGCGTGTCGAAAAAACGCGCAAGTCGCAATCTTATGATTATGAAACAAGCGGAATCGACTACCATAAAGGAACAGAACATCATGTAGAAGGTACACATTATGTACTGGCTACGGATGAAGAGTTTGCTCAGTGGACAAAATAGTTCAATAGAAGCCATAGAAGAAATTCTATGGTTTTTATAATTTACAGGATTTTTACAGAATGTTTTTTTTGATGATTTATAATAGGAAAAGGTGAAACAGATGACTTATGGAATTATTGATATTGGATCGAATACGATTCGTCTTAACATATATAAAATAGAAGGTCGAAAATTTGAGCTTTTAATGTCTAAAAAAGAATCCGCCGGTCTTGTTCAGTATGTAAAAAAAGGACAGATGACAAAAGAAGGGATTGAAGTTTTGGCAGAATGTCTGGAACGATTTAAGGAATTGATGAAACTACTTCATATCGATGGCTTTTCCAGCTTTGCGACCGCTTCTTTACGCAATATAGACAATTCTCAGACTGTGATAGATATCATTAAACAAAGATGCAATATTGAGATCGATCTATTGAGCGGAGAAGAAGAAGGAATTATCTCGTTTCATGGTGCGCTTCACGGACTCAGATACGACCATGGGATCTATATAGATTCAGGAGGAGGTTCTTCGGAAATTCTTTCGTATGATCAAAGTAAAGTGTTTTTCTCCAAAAGTTTGCCTGTTGGGTCGCTCAATCTTTTCAATAAATATGTAAAGAATATTTTTCCCGACGTGCAGGAAGTCAAGCTGATTCGCGAAAGAATCGAAAAGGAATTGGAAAAAACTGTCGACTCTAAAAAGTGCCGTTGTGATGTGATATCTGTTACAGGAGGAAGCATGCGTGCTGTACGAACGCTCCTGGTCAAGATGAATTATATCGATGAATCCACTTTTGAAATCAAGTCTTCCATGTTGTCCGATCTTGTCAAGAAATTGATGGAGGATCCAGAAAAAACCGTGCATCTTTTCTTAAAAGTAAAACCAGATCGTGTTCATACCTTGATGCCGGGTCTTCTGATTATTGAGACCATCGCAAAATATACGAAGTCGAAAAAGGTCCAGGTATCTATGTATGGTATCCGAGAAGGATACTTGCTTGATAAAATTATAGGAGGTTAATATTGTGCATCCCAAAAAGTTTCCATTTACACAAAACAGAGAATTATCCTGGCTAAAATTCAATCAGCGCGTTTTAGAAGAGGCGCTGGACTCTCGTGTTCCTTTGTTGGAGAGAATCAAGTTTCTTTCGATTTTCACAAGCAATCTAGATGAATTCTTTATGGTTCGCTGTGGAAGCTTATACGATCTTTCTTTAGTGGATCCGGATTCGATCGATAAAAAAAGCGGGATGACGCCAAACGAGCAGCTGGATGAAATTTTCAAGGAAGTGCATTCCCTCTATCGAATGCGAGATCAGGCTACTAAGCAGATTTCTCCTGTTTTAGAGTCTCTTCATATCGCCTCTTTATCAAAAAAACAACTTTCGAAAAAACAAACAAAATTTATTCACCAGTATTTCGATAAACAGGTTTTACCAGTTTTAAGTCCTCAGATCATTGATACGCACCATCCATTTCCTCATTTGATCAATAAGGCGTTATATATTATCGTGGAGGTCAAAGAAGAAGGGATTGTAAAAATGGGCATTATTCCCGTTCCTGAATTTCTGAAAAGAATCGTTGAACTTCCTGATGGAGATGGAAACTATATGTTGTTGGAGCAGGTCATACTACACAACGTTGATAAGATTTTCTCCAAAAGTTCGATCCTGTCAAAAACGATCATTCGTGTTACGCGCAATGCGGATATCAACTTAAATGAAAAAGAAATCGATGAAGATGAGGATTATCGTTCCTTTATGAAGAAAATTCTCAAGAAACGAGCCAGGTTGATGCCCATTCGTCTTGAAATCTATAAAGATGCGCCAGACTCGATCGTAAAATATCTGTGTGATAAACTGGATATTAAGGAAAATCAGGTTTTTATTTCTAAAACACCCCTGGAATTAAGTCATCTGTTTGATGTGATTGGTAAATTGCCGGATGAAATCAAGGGACCGCTTCTCTACACGCCTTTTACGCCACAAAAAAATAAGTATTTAAGACTCGATCGTCCGATTATCGATCAAGTGCTGGATCATGACTCGATCCTGTTTTATCCTTATCAGGATATAGAACCCTTTTTACAACTGTTGAAAGAAGCAGCAGAAAATCCGATCGTTAAATCAATTAAGATCACGATTTATCGTCTCGCAAAAAATTCCAGAATCGTCCGCTATTTGACCAGAGCGGCTGAAAACGGAAAAGATGTAACGGTGTTGATGGAGTTAAGAGCTCGTTTTGATGAAGATCATAATATTATGGCAGCGGGTGAATTGGAAGAAGCTGGATGTACTTTGCTATACGGTTTTGAAAACTATAAGGTCCATTCAAAGATTTGTATGATTTCGGTTCAAAATAAGAAAGGAGAATTAAAAACCATAACTCAGATCGGTACAGGGAACTATAACGAAAAGACAAGTCGTATGTATACGGATATATCTTATATAACGGCAAGTCCACTTATTGGTGAAGATGCCATTCACTTTTTCCAGAATATGGCTTTATCAAAGCTGGATGGCAAATATGATCATTTGCTGGTCTCTCCCCATGCTTTAAAGGATGCCTGTCTGCATATGATCGATGAGGAAATCTGGAAAGCGCATAATGGAATTGAAGCCCAAATACTTTTGAAGATGAATTCTTTGACGGATCTTGATTTGATTGTAAAATTATCGGAAGCCTCAAGAGCCGGTGTAAAAATAAAGATGTTGATCCGCGGAATCTGCTGTCTTATCCCGGGTCTAAAAGGCCATACTGAAAATATTGAAGTTTTCAGTATAGTCGGAAGATATTTGGAACATTCGAGAATTTATTGTTTTGGAACCAAAGAAGAGTCAAAAGTTTATATCTCGAGTGCCGATTTCATGACTCGAAACACAGAGAAGCGTGTAGAGATAGCTTGTCCAATTGATGATCCGCAATTAAAGAATGAAGTTATGGATTATTTTGAAATCATGTTAAGTGATAATGTAAAGATTCGAAAACTGTGTTCAGATTCAAACTATGTTTCCTTAGATACGGAGGATGAACCTTTCATTGCTCAGGAAGTTTGTATGGCCAAAGCCGTACATCAGGCACAACTCCTATCAGAAATGGAGGAACTCTCCTGGTTTGAAAAAATGAAGAAATGGTTCCAAAATGTATAGTCGATAAAAAAGCTGTCAATCAGACAGTTTTTTTTTATATCTATACCAATGAAAACGTTTACAGGAAGATAAGAACAAAACGGACCAAAAAAAATAAAAAAAAGG
>NZ_CALVGO010000011.1 GCF_944327125.1 uncultured Faecalicoccus sp. | reverse complement strand
GTGCGGGCGATGAATCGTATCAAAGTACACAGCGACTAGTAATCTGGTCGCTTTTTTTGTATAATCCCTATGATGATCAAAACAGTATTTATCGATGTCGATAACACGCTCATTGACTTTAACGCCTGTGCTCTTGCGTCGATGAAAGAAGCGTTTACTTATTTTGGACTTCCTTTTTCCCGGGAAGTTTTTTCGACATTTTTAAAGATCAATAATGGATTATGGGAAAAGATCGAAAAAGGAACACTGACCAAAAAAGAACATGCCAGGATCCGATGGAACCTGATTCTTGAGGCTTTGCATATTGATTTTGACGGCCCTCGATTGGAAGAAAAATTTGTCGATGGATTAAACTACCATTCTTTTCCGATTGAAGGGGCACAGGATCTGGTGGCTTATCTATCAAAAAAGTATCGGCTATGTGTAACTTCGAATGCTTCTTTGGCTCAGCAGATCAATCGCTTGAAGATTGCCGGGCTTTATGACTATATGGCGAATATCTATGTTTCCGAAAATGTTCGGTTTCAAAAACCGGCCAGAGAATTTTTTGAATATTGCCTGAATGATCTGAAAATCAAAAACAAGGAAGAAGTCATCGTGATCGGTGATTCTTTGCGGGCCGATATTCAGGGAGCCAATCGGGTATCTCTGGATTCGATCTGGTACAATCCCAAGGGGATGGCGTGTACGATTTCACCGCAGCCAAAGTATATCGTACAAGATTTAAAAGAAATTAAAAAAATTTTGTAAAAAAAGCTTGCGCAATGGAAATGAACATGGTAATATTTACTAGCGCTGATGAGTAGCGTTCCTGATCTTAAAACTTGGAGAAGTACTCAAGTGGTTGAAGAGGTGCCCCTGCTAAGGGTATAGGTCGGGAAACTGGCGCGAGAGTTCAAATCTCTCCTTCTCCGCCATTTTATTAAAAGATATAGAATTTGGTCCAGTGGTGTAGTGGTTAACATGCCTCCCTGTCACGGAGGAGATCGTGGGTTCGAGTCCCATCTGGACCGCCATTTATTTTGCAGGTGTAGTTCAATGGTAGAACTTCAGCCTTCCAAGCTGACTACGTGAGTTCGATTCTCATCACCTGCTCCATGAAAGCGCTCATTATCGGTAACGGTAATGTTTTTTTTTGCCTGATACTTGCGTTTTGGACATGTGTTTTTTAAAATTAAAATAGTCTTTAAACAATCGTAGTTTTTTGTAGATGATATATAAACCTGTTAGGGAGGATTCTTTATGGAAAAAGTTATCAAGATCGAAGGTGGACACCGATTGAATGGAACGGTGCGAATCAGCGGTTCAAAAAACGCTACGGTAGCTTTGATACCTGCCTGTGTTTTAGCCAATGAACCGGTGACCATCTATGGTGTTCCTAATATCAGCGATGTTCGATCTTTAAAAATATTGCTCGAAGAACTGGATGTTGTGGTTTCTTACATCGATGAAGAGACTTTATATATTGATCCCAGCCGTATGAATAATAAACCGATGGTATCGACTGCGGTTAGTAAGCTGAGAGCCAGTTACTATTTTATGGGAGCTTTATTGGGAAAATTTGGTCATGCGGAAATCAAGATGCCGGGAGGCTGTTATCTGGGGCCAAGACCCATCGACCTGCACCTCAAAGGCTTTGAGGCCTTAGGGGCTACCGTGACCTATTCGAAAGGATGTTATATCCTGGATGCCAAAGAACTTAAAGGGGCCAATATTTTCTTAGATATCAGTTCGGTAGGAGCCACCATCAATATCATGATGGCTGCGGTGTATGCCAAAGGACGAACGGTTATTGAAAATGCCGCCCGTGAACCGGAAATCATTGACATTGCGACTTTGTTGAATAAGATGGGGGCGCGTATTCACGGTATGGGAACCAGTACACTGACCATTGATGGGGTCGACCGTCTTAGCGGATGCATGCATGAGATCATCCCTGACCGCATTGAGGCCAGCACGTATTTGATCATTGCCGCTGCCATGGCCGATCATATGCGGATCGAAAACATCATTCCGCAGCACGTGGATGCGATCACAATGAAATTAAAGGAGATCGGTATCAAGATGGAAGTAGGAGCCGATGCCATTGAAGTGTTCAAAACAGAGGGACCGTTGAAACCGACCGACATTTTGACAAAACCATATCCGGGCTTCGCCACCGATGTCCAACAGCCTTTTACGGCTTTATTGACCCGTGCCGAAGGGCAGTCCGTTGTAACGGAAACGATTTATACCGAACGATTTAAACACTGTTATGAATTGAATAAGATGGGGGCGGATATCGATGTTCGTGTTCCAAGTGCCTTTATCAACGGGAATACCCCTTTATTTGGAACCAATGTCGTGGCTACCGATCTAAGATGCGGGGCGTGTCTTGTCGTTGCCGCATTGATGGCCGAAGGAGTCACAGAAATTCATGATATTTATCATATTGATCGTGGATATGAAGATCTGGATGGAAAATTGAAATCTTTGGGAGCCAATCTCTGGCGTGAAGAAGTTGAGTAGACTGTAATTGATTTTACAGTCTTTTTTATATTAGAATTGAAGTATGAAAGTTGCGATACTGGAGTATGAAAAAGAAGCCATGGAAGCCGTATTTACTTTGGCAAAGGTATTAGAGGATGTGGACTGGACGTTTCGCTTGTTCACAAAAGCTTCGGATCTGGCCCGAAAGATGAAAAAGGAAGAATATCGGCTGTTTCTCTTTGACGAAGTTTTTAAAACGCCTCGTCTGGAAAGTGTTTTTGTTCATGACAATCCGAATGCGCTTTTTGTCTACCTGTGTGACAACGCCCTTATGAAAAAAGGCAACGATCAGCGAAATCGTATCTTATATATCAATAAATCCAACATTAAAGAAGAAATATTGAATCAAAAAGATATTATTACTTCTTTATGTCATCAGCAGGAATTTTATGAATTGAATTATGACGGGGTTCATATGCGCTTGCCGTATCAGGATATCTACTATGTGGATAAAATGGAAAAAATGCTGTACTTCCATACAAAAAAAGGGGAGTTTCATGAACGCGCCAGCATGTCCAAACTCTCTGAGACCTTGGAAAGTTATGGATTTTTACGGGTTCATGTTTCCTTTCTTGTCAATGCGATCCATATCGTAGCCTGGTATAAGGACGAAGTTGAACTTTCCACGGGAGAAAGAGTTCCTTTGTCCAGATCCCAGAAAAAAAGGATCTTTCAGAAGAAAAAACCAAAAGAGACAGAATAAATGCCGTTTTGGACAGCCTTGTTGTCTTTGAAGTTTCTTTGGCTATAATGAAAGTGAACAAAGGGAAACAAAGAGGACGCAAATAGTTTCCCAGGATAGAAAAAAGAGAGCGGTGGGAA
The DNA here is from genome assembly GCF_944327125.1 of uncultured Faecalicoccus sp. Classification (GTDB taxonomy): domain Bacteria; phylum Bacillota_I; class Bacilli_A; order Erysipelotrichales; family Erysipelotrichaceae; genus Faecalicoccus. The sequence continues at coordinate 32,049 of NZ_CALVGO010000011.1, read as the reverse complement.
GATGACAATACAATAGTTGCCAGGATCTTGTTTTTCCTGGCGAAGCACGAAGCTATGGAGAGAAGCCTCCAAACGTCAGGTCGGAGCAATCCGAAAAAAACATTCCTTGGACTTAACAGATACATGGACGTAGTTAGGTAGAGAAGTTGACTATCAGTGATGAATTTCACAAGGGAAAACGTCTTGGTAAATGTTAAGATGTCATCTAATTCTGTATAAAAAGAGCACAGACACCTGAATATAGATCGTAGTTAGGCAATGCTGTAGAAAATACGTTATACAGAAATTCGTCAAGATAGATGGATCATACAACAAAATAGTTTCATAAAGCAGGGATCTTGAGATTCCTGCTTTTCTTGTTTCTATGCGATAAATTTTATTCGTTGAATTATGTGATTTCAATGTTCTGTGGTATATTATATACAGAAAAAAAGAAAAGTTGAGGACTCTTTTATGAAACTATTAGCGACAGATTATGATGGAACATTAAAATACGCAAAACACATCATGCCGGAAGATCTGGAAGCCATTCAGGAATGGAAGAAACAAGGAAATATGTTTGTACTTTGTACCGGACGTTCCATGGAATCCATTGAAGCCCAGGCAAAGGAATACAGCTTGCCGGTGGATTACTATATTACCAATAATGGGGGTATGGTTTTTGATGCCGATGGGCAGGAACTGTTATCCAACTATCTGGATGTTGTAACGGCCATCGATATCTTTTTTGCGGCCAAGCAGGAAGAAGGCGTTGCCAGTGTTGTGATCAACGATGGAAGACATCGTCATAAAGTTACGATCGATGAAACCATAACGGACCATCGCTATCCGGATATGGCCAGTGACTATACAGAAGAAGATATCATGACATGCCAGAAATTTGCTCAGGTGGTTTTGTCCATGGCCGATCAGGGGCTGGCAAAATCCATGGCTGAAAATATCAATATGTTCTTTGGGGAAAACGTTGTTGCCTATGCAAACAATTTTGTAGTGGATGTGGTTCCAAAAGGAATCTCTAAAGCTACGGGTCTTGAATTCGTCATTGAGTATGCCAATGTTGCCGATGACGATGTCTATACGATTGGGGATTCTTATAACGATATTCCTTTGATGACCTATGGGGATCACGGAGCCTGCATGGAAATGGCTCTGGAAGAAGTCAAAGAAAACGCTTCCTTGATCTATGATTCGGTAGGAAGCATGATTCGTGAAATCTTGAAATAATAACTTGTTAAAGGGGGAATGAGTGTGAATATTACTTTAAGTGATGTTTCATTGTTCCTGCGGCTGATTTTAGATATTATCGTGGTTTGGGCCGTTCTTTATTATGCGTTAAAGATCGTTCGAAACAATACCCGAACCATACAGATCGCAAAAGGTATCTTGTTTATTGTGATTGCACAAGGCATTTCGAGTATCCTGGGCTTAAGTGCTGTCAGTTTTTTGATCAACACTTTTGTCAGTTGGGGAGTGATCATTTTAGTTATCATCTTTCAGCCGGAGATTCGAGAAACTTTGGAAAAATTTGGAAAAACCAGTTCTTTCTTAGGCCTCAATGTGTCTCGGGACAATCAAATCAACATGATCGAGGAACTGGTGCGTGCCTGCACGGCGATGTCTCAATCAAAGACGGGGGCTTTGATCTCCATTCAAAGAACCTCTTCACTGGAAGATTTTGTTCATACCGGGATCGAGATGGATTCTGTTGTTACCAGTGAACTTTTGGGAACCATCTTTCAGTATGGGACACCGATGCACGATGGTGCCGTCATTATCATCGGAAATAAGATTGCCTGTGCGGCGGCTTATTATCCGCCAACGACAAAAGACCTTCCAAGCAAGTACGGGGCCCGGCACAGAGCCGCTGTCGGGATCAGTGAGATCACCGATTCGATCACGATCATCGTCAGTGAAGAAACCGGAAATATCTCAGTGGCCATGAATGGGCAGCTGACACAGTATAAACCGGAAGGCCTGAAGCGATTATTGATGAATTTGCTCGTTCCGGATGCCACGGAGCCGAGTTCCTCCAATTCGATTTTTCAGCCGGTGATCAAAACGGCCAAGAATCTGGGATTGACCAGAAACAAGCGCAATGCCGACAGTCAAAGAAGAAATACGGATGAAAGGATCCATCCTCTTGAGGTTGTCGATTTAAGTAATCAGGGGGTGAATGCACATGTCAAACCAAAATCCTAAGCATTCTACTCCTTTCTTAGAGAAGATCCAGAATGTATTGCGGTCTTTGTTTCGAAGATTCAATAAAATGTTTGACAAGATCATCTTTAATAAAGTGGGATCGCTTATTGTTTCTTTTTTGATTTCACTGGTGATCTGTTTAGGTATCAATTATGACAATATTCGTGTGGAACTGTTCAACGACCGAACAACGATCGTTGATTTAGGAAACATTGATGTGGATATTCAACTCGATGAAGAAAACTTTGAAGTAAGCGGAGTTCCTTCCAGTGTGCAGGTTTCTTTATCCGGGGAAGCCATGGACATTCAGGTTTTTCGTCAGCAGAACCCGAATTTAAAAGTGGAAGCGGACTTGCGTCAGTATGACGAAGGAAGTCATGTGATCGAACTGGAATTAAAGAATCTTCCTTCTACACTAAAATCGATCATTTCACCGGAAACGGTGACCGCCACCATCACGCAGAAACAAACACGTTCTTTTACCGTGAGTCCGGAAATCGTGATCGGTACGGGTCAGAAATCTTCCGATTTCAAAACACCGGTCTTATCACAGAACATGGTAACGGTAAGGGCGACTGCCGATGAACTCAATGCGATTCGCTTTGTGCGTGCCATTGTCGATGTCAGCGGCCATACAAACGAAGAAAAGAAATTCGAAGTCAAAGCATCGGTTGCCTGCTATGATGCCGATGGAAGCCGGGTTCAGGTTGAAATCGAACCGGATAAGATCGATGCGACGGTCGAAAGAGAAGATACAGAATAGGAGTTATTTATGGGAAGATATTTTGGAACCGATGGAGTAAGAGGAAGAGCTAACGAAACATTGACCTTAGATATGTCGATTAAAATAGGACAATATCTGGGTATGTATTATGGAAAAAACAAACATGCCCGCATCCTGATAGGAAAAGACACCCGTCTAAGCGGCGATATGTTTGAACTGGGTCTTGCCGCCGGGGCTACATCCATGGGAGCACAGGTCTATCTTTTAGGCGTATGCCCTACACCTGCTGTCAGCTATTTGATCCAGAAAGAGCGGTTTGACTGTGGAATCATGGTATCCGCCAGTCACAACCCTTATTATGATAACGGGATCAAAGTGTTTAATCATAATGGTGAAAAGATGGAAGAAGAAGTTCTTCTTCAAATTGAAGATTATATGGATGGCAAAAGTCAGCTTGAACTGTCTACAGGCGATCATATTGGGGAATATATCGAATGGCAGGATGGTTTGGAAATCTACATGTCCTGGTTAAAAGAAATCGTACCTGTGGATCTGACAGGCTTTAAGATCGCGGTCGATAATGCGAACGGCTCGGCCACAAGTACCGCTATTGAAACCCTGGATTCTTTAGGCGCCACCGTGGAAGCCATCTCGAATTCTCCGAATGGAATCAATATCAACAAAAACTGTGGATCGACCCATCCGGAAAAATTACAGGAAATGGTTCGTGAAGGCGACTACGATATCGGACTGGCCTTTGATGGAGATGCCGACCGTTTGATTGCGGTCAATGCCAAAGGAGAGCTGATCAATGGGGATTACATCCTTTATATCTGCAGCCGCTATATGAAATCGTGCAATCGCCTCAATAAAAATATGTGCGTGACCACGGTCATGGCCAACCTGGGCCTGTATAAAGCTCTGGATGCCAACAAGATCGATTACATTCAGACTCCGGTAGGGGATAAATATGTTTTTGAGGAAATGCAGAAACATGATTATTATTTAGGCGGAGAACAAAGCGGACATATCATTTTTTATGAAAATGCCGTTACCGGAGATGGGCTTTTGACCGCATTAAAATTACTGGAGATCATGAAGAATACCGGCAAGAGCCTGGAAGACTTATCCGAAGGTCTGTTTATTTATCCGCAGCTTTTAGAGAATGTCACTGTAAAAGATAAAGATCGCTGTCTGGAAGATCCAGCTTTATGGGACGTTGTAAAATCGGTGGAAAAGGAACTGAAGGACAATGGCCGGATCCTGGTTCGCCCCAGCGGAACCGAACCTTTGGTTCGAGTCATGGTGGAAGCCCAGACCGATGCGTTATGTGAACACTACGTGAAACAAGTCGTGGACTATATCAAAGAAAAAGAATACTAGAAGGAGGGAGCCTATGAAACGAGTAATATGTGTGGTTGAAGATGAAAAAGATCTAAACAATCTTGTGGCACAGTATCTTCGTAAAGAAGGATATGAGGTTCGTTCTTATTATACGTATGAAGAAGCCAGTGCGCATGTGCAGGACGATGATGTTCATCTATGGATCCTGGATATCATGCTGGATGATAAATCCGGATTTGATCTGATCGAAGAGATCCGTCTTCAGGGGCCGGAGATCCCTGTGATCTTTATGTCGGCCCGTGATAAGGAATTTGACCGTATCATTGGATTGGAAAAAGGCTGTGATGATTACATCACCAAACCTTTCTCTCCGAAGGAAATGGTTTTGCGTGTAAACAATATCATTAAACGAGCTTATAAGGACGACAACAACCGTATTTCGGTCGATGGTTATGATCTGGATGAAGAACAAAGAAAAATATATGCCGATAATGTGGAAATTGAATTGACCACAAAGGAATTTGATCTTTTGATGATGTTCATCAAGAACAAGGGGATTGCGTTTTCCCGCGATAAGATCCTGGAGAATGTGTGGGATGAAAACTATTTTGGAAGCGACCGTGTCGTGGATGATACATTGCGACGTCTACGTAAAAAGCTTCCGAATTTGAACATTCATACCATTTATGGATATGGATATCGATTAGGATAAAATATGATTTCACGATTTTTTAAAAAATTGTCTTTGACACAGCAGGTTCTTTTTATGATTCTGCTGTTTATCGGTTTTTTTGGGACATTCTTCTTTTTCTTCCTCAGCAACAATATCGATAATACGATTGCCAATCAGATGTATATGACGATGTCCAATCGCCAACAGCCGATCATCGCGTATTTGAAATCCAATTATCCAGGACTGGATGAAATCTACGAGATCCTGGGAGCGGATGATATACAAACCAATTGTATTGTGTCCAAGTCAAAGGTCACCGGAAAAACCAATATGACGGTGATCAATCCCAATGACCTGGTAGAAAATGATGAAAGTCTGCTTCGCTTTATTGCGACCCAGGCGGATGCGCTTCTGGAAAGCGACAGTGATCAAAAAGAAGGACAGGGCGCTCTTGTCAGCCATAATGAACAATATTATTATCTGATGAAAAAGGTACAGACTTCTACTGGAAGAACGGTCGTACTGGCCAGCTTTATGAACGATTCCTATCCGCAGTCCATTCGAAATACTTTGGTCGATTCTACGGTATATGGAACGATCCTGGCTTTCTGTGTGTTTATTATTGGGATGATGATCTGGGTATTTTCTATCATCCATCCATTGAATCAGATCAAAAACTACATCGCCCAGGTCAAACAGGGAAAAGAAGTGGAACTGCATCTAAACCGTAATGACGAGATTGGTGAGGTGGCCATGGAACTGGTCAATATGAAGGATGAACTTCAAAAACAGGAAAAAGTGAAAGAGGAAATGATCCATAACATTTCTCATGATTTAAAAACACCGATTGCGACGATCAAATCGTATTCGGAATCCATCAAAGATGGAATCTATCCTTACGGAACACTGGAAAAAAGCGTGGATGTGATTTTGGATAATGCCAACCGGTTGGAGGCCAAGGTCCACAACCTGTTGTATTTGAACCGGATCGAATATCTGATCACCAGCGATGCCGAAGGTGTGGTCACCAATATGAAGGATGTAGTCGAAGAAGTCGTTTTGAACTCGGTGGTGATTCGTCCAGAGATTCGCATCATTACCGATGTCGAAGAAGTCTTCTTTGATGGTTTACTGGAATCGTGGCGTGTCTGCATTGAGAACATCATGGAAAATGCGTTCCGCTATGCGAAAAGTTATATTCAGATCAAGGTTCGTGAAAATGATCTGGAGATTTCCAACGATGGTCCAAAAATGCCGGAAGACCGGATCGAAACGCTTTTTAAACCTTATGAAAAAGGAGAAGGCGGACGTTTCGGCTTAGGCCTTTCCATTGTATCCAGGGTCGTAAAGGCCAATAAATACCATGTAAAAGGGTATAATACCGAAGATGGTGTATGTTTTAAGATCTATCGAAATGTAGAGAAACCAAAGAAAAAGAATCCTGAACGAAAAGGATGGAAAAAAGAACACGAAGGTAAAAAAGAAACAACAGAAGAAAAAATCAAGGAACAGGGGGAGTGATGATGAAAGTAGGAACCATTGGCTCGGGAATGATCGTAGACCGAATGATCGAAGCGATGAAACTGACGGATGGGATTTCAGTGGAGGCCGTGTATTCGCGCACAATGGAAAGAGCGGTGGAATACGCCCATAAACATGCCGTCAAGAAAGCGTATGATGATATGGATGATATGCTTGCCGATCCATCCATTGATACAGTCTATGTAGCCAGTCCCAACAGTCTTCATTATGCCCAGTCCAAAAGAGCACTGGAAGCGGGTAAACATGTTATCTGTGAAAAGCCGTTTGCGCCATCCGTGGACCAGGCAAACGAATTGTTTGCGCTTGCCCGTCAAAAGGGAGTCTATATTTTCGAGGCCATTACCACGATTCATGTTCCTAACTTCAAGATCGTCAAGGAACATTTGAAGGACATCGGGGAGATCAAGATGGTACAGTGCAATTTTTCTCAGTATTCTTCCCGTTATGGAAAATATAAAGAACACATCGTGACCAATGTCTTTGATCCGGCCTTTAACGGAGGGGCGCTGATGGATATCAATGTGTATTGTCTCCATTTTGTGACAGGGCTTTTCGGAGAACCAATCTCAAGCCGTTATATCGCCAACAAAGGATATAATGGAATCGATACCAGCGGGGTCGTGATCATGGAATATCCGGGTATGCTTGCGATTTGCACAGGAGCCAAAGACAGCAGTTCTCCTAACCATGCCATAGTTCAGGGGGACAAGGGAACGCTCCGTGTCTATGGTTCCAGCTGTGGGGTTTGTGCCCATGTGGAATATCTTCCGACAAAAGGGGATATGATCGGAAAGAAAGATGCAGATCTCAGCCAGAATATCGGAGTGGATCAAAAACCGCATATGACCTATGAGTGTGAAACATTTCTTTCCGTCATTGAAAATCAGGATGAAGAAACGTATCAGGCGCTGTGTCAGCAGACTTTGCGGGTGGTTTCTTTATTGGAGAAGTCACTGCATCAAATATAGAAAGAACGGATGTTCTCAGTGGGAGACATCCGTTTTTCTTGTGAACACGATTTCTGATTCGCTGCTGAGATCCTTTTGAAAACAATAACCGGCTTCATGAAAGGATCGGACTCCAGAAAGATCATTGATTTGATTTTGGGCCAGGTAGCGGACCATCTGCCCGCGTGCCATTTTGACATACACGCCTTTTTCGATTCGTTTGGATCCGGTTTCTTCAAAGAAGCGAACGTCGATCATTTTTTTATACGGACGAATCGCTTTGGCGTATTCTTCACTGGCAAGGTTGAGAATAAGATCCTCGTGAATGGAATCGGCCAGTTTGTTTTGCCAGAAATCATAAAGAGAATAAGGAAGCCGGGCCTGCATCTCCAGGCGATAGGGGGCAATCCAGTCAAAAGGGCGAAGAAGACCGTAAAGTCCAGAAAGAATCATCAGATGCTCCTGAAGGTAAGCCAGCGCCAAATCTTCCAGCACATCGGGTGCCATGTATTGATACTGGATCCCTTTGTAACTGAAAAGGGCAAGCGATCGTTCCTGTTGTTCAAAAGTCTGATAGAGATGGTACGCTTTTTGAGCTATCGCTGTGGAACAATGCATGATGCTTTGGAATGCATCCAAAGATTTGGATCTTAATTCCTGCACTAAAAAGTGGGCTTCCTCTAAAAAAAGGGGCTGCGTTCCTTCGAAAAAATCGATGTCGGAATGTTTCATTTGTTTAGCGGGACTGATCAAGATCTTCATGCTCTTATTTTACCAATGAAAATGTCTGAAAAAAAGTGAAAATAATTTTCAAAAATGAGTGTTTTTTGATATAATTAGTTTCAATATTAGTAGAAATCAGGTGAGACAATGAAAATGACAGGTGCGCAGATCACAATTGAGACCTTGATCGAACAAGGAACCGAATTTGTCTTTGGTTATCCAGGCGGTCAGGTCATCGATTTGTATGATGCGATTTATCAGGCTCAGGACCGAATCCACCATATTTTGACAGCGCATGAACAAGGTGCGGCCCATGCCGCAGACGGCTATGCCAGAAGCAGTGGAAAAGTAGGCGTTGTGATGGCCACCAGCGGACCGGGGGCCACTAATCTGGTGACAGGGATCGCAACCGCATATTTGGATTCCGTTCCCGTTGTCGCGATTACAGGAAACGTTCCCAATTCACTGATTGGACGCGACAGTTTTCAGGAAGTGGACATTACCGGGATCACGATTCCCATCACAAAACATAATTTTTTCGTGAAAAATATTGAAGATCTGGCCGATACGATACGCAGAGCTTTCCAAATTGCGAAATCCGGAAGACCTGGGCCCGTTTTGGTCGATATTCCTAAAGATATACAGACCGGGAAATACGATTATACACCGATGCCGGTCGTACCTAAGGAAGAACAACGCAAACCGAAGGAATATAAACTGGAAAAAACGGCACGAATGATCAAAGAGTGCCATAAGCCTTTTATCTATGTAGGAGGCGGGGCTATACGCGCCCAGGCTTCGGAAGAGATCGTTCAACTGGCCAATCTGATCGATGCCCCGGTTGGATGCACATTGATGGGACTTTCGGTTGTTCCACAAGACGATCCGCATTTTTTAGGAATGGTGGGCATGCATGGACATTATGCCAGTTCCAAGGCGCTTAGCGAAGCCGATCTTCTTCTGGTTATAGGAGCTCGTTTTTCTGATCGTGCCACCGGAAATGTCAATAAGTATGGACGTCACACGCGAATTATTCATATCGATATTGATCGCGCCGAAGTGGATAAAAACGTCGCAGTTGATCTGGGAATCGGCGGTGATGTCAAAGAAGCTTTGACAGAGTTGTTGAAACTGGTGGAACCTTGTCAGCATGATGACTGGAAAAAACGAGTGGAAACCTTGAAAGAAGAAGAAAAAGAACAATTTGAGAAAACAACGCCACTGGATACATTGAATCCTTATACATTGATCCAGGAAGTTCAGAAGTATACCCAGCCGCAGACCCCAATCGTTACGGATGTGGGACAGCACCAAATGTGGGTGGCTCAGTATTACCGTTTCCAGAATCCGCATACACTGATCACCAGCGGCGGTTTGGGTACCATGGGATTTGGCTTAGGTGCCGCCATCGGAACAAGTCTTGCGACCCGGCAGAAAACGGTATTGTTCACCGGAGATGGAAGCTTTGGAATGAATCTGAATGAACTGGCGACGCTTTCCCGATTGAAGGCCCCGGTCGTGATCATCATTATGAACAATGGGGTTTTGGGTATGGTTCGTCAGTGGCAGAACCTTTTCTTTGAGAAACATTATTCTCAAACGACCCTGGAAAGTCATCCGGATTATGTTCAACTGGCAAAAGCTTTCCATATGAAAGGCTATCGTATTGAAGCCTTTGATGAATTGTCGTCGGTCATTGAGCAGGCGATGAAAGAAGAAGGTCCGGCCTTGGTGGATTGTCATATCGATAAGGATGAGCTGGTATTGCCGATGCTTCCGCCAGGCGGTTCATTTGATGATATCATCACGGAAATGGAGGGAGCCTAATGGAAGAAAGATTTATTATTGCGATCCTGGTCGATAATAAGTCAGGCGTGCTGACACGAATCAGTTCGATGTTTACCCGGCGCGGTTTCAACATCGATAGTTTGACGGTAGGCACCACAGAAGATCCGCGTTATTCCCGAATCACGATTTCGGCCCGCGGGGACCTGGCTTTACGCAAACAGCTGATCAAACAGGCTTTCAAGCTATACAATGTGAAAGAAGTAAAGATCATGCCCGAGCACGAAAGTGTTCGCAGAGAACTGGCATTGATCAAATTAAGAAATAAGCAGGAAACGCGCGGGGATATCTTATCTGCGGTCGATATTTTCCGCGGGAAGATCATCGATTTTTCGCCCAATACATTATGTGTGGAGATCACAGGCGATACATCAAAGATCGATGCGTTCATCGCGGTGGTATCCCCCTTTGGAATCTTGGAAATGTGCCGTACCGGGGTTACCGCCCTGGAAAGAGGCTGCCATTACTTAAATCGTGAAACCCAGACATTTGAAGATCAAAAATCAGTACAGGAAAAGGAGTGTTAAAAATGTCAAAGATCTATTACCAACAAGATTGTGATATCCAGAAACTGGATGGAAAGAAAGTAGCCATTATCGGTTACGGTTCTCAGGGACATGCGCATGCCTTGAATTTAAAAGATTCAGGTGTGGATGTTGTTGTCGGGCTGTATGAGGGAAGCCGTTCGATTGCTAAGGCCAAACAACAAGGCTTGACCGTCATGAGCGTGGCCGAAGCGACAAAAGTTAGCGATATCATCATGATCTTGATTCCGGATGAAAAACAAAAAGCGGTTTACGAAAAGGAAATCGCACCCAACTTGTCCGCCGGCAAGACATTGGCTTTTGCCCATGGCTTCAACATTCATTTTGGCTGCATCGTTCCGCCAAAGGATGTCAATGTGATCATGATCGCTCCCAAAGGACCTGGACATACGGTGCGCAGTGAATACGAAGATCAAAAAGGTGTTCCTTGTCTGATCGCAGTCCAACAGGATGCCACAGGCGATGCCTGGGATCTTGGTCTGGCGTATGCGGCCGGAATCGGCGGAAGCCGTGCCGGTGTTTTGGAAACCACATTCCGTACGGAAACAGAAACGGACCTCTTTGGTGAACAAGCCGTTCTTTGCGGCGGTGTCTGTGCTTTGATGCAGGCAGGATATGAAACGCTTTGCGAAGCCGGCTACGATCCAAAAAATGCATATTTTGAATGTATCCATGAAATGAAACTGATCGTTGATTTAATCTATCAGTCTGGTTTTGCGGGTATGCGTTATTCCATCAGTAATACAGCGGAATATGGTGATTACATCACGGGACCAAAAATTATTACAGAAGATTCCAAGAAAGCCATGAAGAAAATCTTGAGCGATATTCAGGACGGTACTTTTGCCAAGGATTTCTTATTAGAGATGTCCGATGCCGGCAATCAGGTACACTTTAAAGCTTTGCGTAAAAAAGCTGCCGAACACGATTGTGAAAAAGTGGGCGCTGAAGTACGAGCTCTGTATAGCTGGTCAGATGAAGACAAACTGATCAACAATTAAGTTCACTGAATAGACAATCCTGCGGGATTGTCTTATCTTTTTAAGAATCATAATGCGAAAAAGGAGAAATACTATGTCAAGTAACGCAATGAAAGATGGCTTTGACAAAGCCCCGCAGCGCTCTTTGTTACACGCTTTGGGATTGACACAGGAAGAAATTGACAAACCTCTGGTAGGAATCGTCAGCTCATACAATGAGATCGTTCCCGGACATATGAATCTGGATAAGATTACCGAAGCTGTCAAGATGGGCGTGGCGATGGCCGGAGGGACGCCAATCGTATTTCCGGCTATCGCTGTCTGTGATGGGATTGCCATGGGACATCAGGGAATGAAGTATTCTTTGGTTACCCGGGATCTGATCGCCGATTCCACCGAAGCAATGGCTCTGGCGCATGCATTTGATGCCCTGGTCATGATCCCGAATTGTGATAAAAACGTACCTGGACTTTTGATGGCGGCTGCTCGCATCAATGTCCCTACGATCTTTGTCTCTGGGGGACCGATGCTGGCTGGACATATCGATGGACACAAAACGTCATTGTCCACAATGTTTGAAGCGGTGGGTGCCTATCAGGCGGGAAAGATCTCAAAAGAAAAATTAAAAGAGTATGAATTAAAGACTTGTCCTACCTGCGGATCCTGTTCCGGGATGTATACGGCCAATTCTCATAACTGTCTGACCGAAGTTCTGGGAATGGGATTGCCGGGCAACGGAACGATTCCGGCGGTATACTCAAAGCGCATCGAACTGGCAAAACATGCCGGGATGCAGGTGATGGAGCTTTACAGGAAAAACATTCGTCCTTTGGATATCATGACAGAAAAGGCCTTCCATAATGCCTTGTGCGCTGATATGGCCTTAGGTTGTTCGACCAATTCGATGCTTCATCTTCCGGCCATTGCCAATGAATGCAAAATTACCATCGATTTGGATATCGTTAACGAAATCAGTTCGAAAACACCGAATCTTTGCCATTTGGCGCCTGCCGGTCCAACTTACATTGAGGAGCTGGATGAAGCCGGCGGTGTCTATGCAGTCTTAAATGAATTGAAGAAAAAAGATTTGATCTATACCGATGTAATGACATGTACAGGCAAAACCATGGAAGAAAATTTAAAAGGGCATCCAAATCGCAACACGAATGTGATTCGTCCAATCGATCAGCCGTATTCCCATACGGGTGGCATTGCGGTTCTCAGAGGAAACTTGGCACCGGATGGCTGTGTGGTCAAACAAAGCGCGGTTGCACCGGAAATGCTTGTCCATGAAGGCCCGGCCAAAGTCTATGACAGCGAAGAAGAAGCCATAGCCGGTATCTTCAATAAAGAAGTGGAAGCCGGAGATGTTGTAGTGATTCGTTATGAAGGACCTGCCGGAGGACCGGGAATGCGGGAGATGTTGTCGCCAACCAGTGCCATTGCCGGTATGGGCCTGGATAAAGAAGTCGCTTTGATCACGGACGGACGGTTTTCAGGGGCCACTCGCGGAGCCTGTATCGGACATGTCTCTCCGGAAGCGGTATCCAAGGGCCTGATTGCCTATGTCAAGAATGGAGATACAATTGCCATTGATATCCCGAATCATAAAATTGAACTGAAAGTCGATGAAGCAGAAATTGAAGAACGTAAAAAGACGATGCCAATCAAGGTCAAAAAAGACATTAAAGGCTATTTGAAACGTTATGCCCGTCTGGTCAGCAGTGCAGATAAAGGAGCCATTATCAACAAATGAGTCTAAAAGTATTTTCGGATGTCCTTTCGTTTGTGGTTTTTAAAGACCTTGCCAAAGACAAAGTTATTTTTAATTTCTTTCGTCTTCTTCGAAAGGAAGATATGGAAAGTTATTCGGATTTTGTCAGTTCCCTTTACAAAACAGAAACAGACAACTGGACACAGTATTTATTGAAACAGGCCTTATCACTGGAAAACTGCCTGGTGAAGCTGGCATCGCAGAACAAGCCGATTCCCGAAGCGATGATGCAGGCGGCTCGTTATGAGTTGGAGATTCTCCAGGAACTTTCCGTGATGCAGCCGGATGATTTTAAAATGAAGGGATTCAAGGCAGGGTGGACCATTGAAAACATCGATTTCAAGGACATCTATTTTGAAAGGTTGTCACATATCGAACAGTTTGGATTTGGAGATTATGCCTTGTTTACGACTTTCCGTCTGCAAGGGTTGGAAGAGGGAATTCAGCTTAAGCCTGTAGCGCATCCGGATCCTATCCGGTTTAGCGATTTGATTGGGTATGAATTGCCTCGGCAGCAGCTGATTGCCAATACGGAGATCTTGTTGCAGGGGCACCTTGCCAGCAATGTGCTTCTGTATGGAGATGCCGGGACAGGAAAAAGTGCCACAGTCAAGGCTGTTGCCAATGAGTATGCTTCTCAAGGGTTACGCTTGATTGAACTGGGCAAAAAGGAACTGCATCTGTTGCCAAGACTGTTGGATCAGCTGGCAATGAATCCGCTGAAGTTTATCTTGTTCATTGATGATCTGTCCTTTCAGGATAACGACGATGACTTCAGTGCCTTGAAAGCGGTATTGGAAGGCAGTGTATCCACGCGGTCAAAAAACACCGTGATCTATGCCACCAGCAATCGCCGTCATATCGTCAAAGAAACCTTCCAGGCGCGCATGGGCGACGAGATCCATCGTAACGATACGATGCAGGAAACGATCTCTTTGTCTGAGAGATTTGGTTTAAAGATCTATTTTGAAAAACCGAAAAAAGATCTGTATCTGGAAATTGTATATGGTCTGGCTTCTCAGTATGGACTGCATATGGATAAAGAAACATTAGCCTTAAAGGCCGAGCAGTTTGCCTTACGTAAAGCCGGCCGTTCGGCCCGAGCTGCCAGACAGCTGGTAGAGCAGTTAAGCTCCCTGGAAAAGAAGGAGGAGAGCGCATGTTGACATTAGATAAGATCTATCACGCAAACTACGTTCTTAAGGACGTAGCCCGTAAAACCGATGTTTTATATGCACCTAAGATCAATCCTTTGGCCCATGTTTATTTAAAAACGGAAAATCTTCAGAATACGGGTTCGTTTAAGCTTCGCGGTGCTTATTACAAGATCTCGCAACTGACCGAAGAAGAAAAGAAAAAAGGAGTTGTGGCCTGTTCGGCGGGGAATCATGCCCAGGGTGTTGCCTTTGCGGCAACGCAGAACGGGATCCCGTCTATCATCTGTCTTCCCGATGGAGCACCAATCTCCAAAGTGGAGGCAACCAAGGCATACGGGGCCAAGGTGGAACTGGTGCCCGGCGTCTATGATGACGCCTATAACCGGGCCCTGGAGCTAAAAGACCAGGAAGGCTATACATTCATTCATCCTTTTGATGATGAAGATGTGATTGCCGGTCAGGGAACCATCGGTCTGGAACTGTTGGAACAGATCCCCGATGTGGATGCAGTCGTCGTTCCTGTAGGCGGTGGCGGATTGATCTCCGGTGTCGCTTTTGCGATCAAAAGTTTAAATCCCAATGTTAAGATCTATGGCGTACAGGCACAGGGAGCCGCCAGCATGGTCCAGTCTTTGAAAGAAGAACAGATCATTCAGCTGGAAAGTGTCAATACGATTGCCGACGGCATACAGGTCAAGGAACCGGGTATGCACACTTTTGATCTTTGTCAGAAATACGTTGATGAGATCGTTACCGTCAGTGATGATGAGGTGGCTGGTGCCATCTTATCTTTGATTGAAAACCAGAAACTGATCACAGAAGGAGCGGGAGCCGTTTCCGTGGCTGCAGTGATGTTCAATAAGGTCCCTGTGGCAGGCAAGAAAGTTGCCTGTATCTTGTCAGGAGGCAATATTGATGTAACAATTCTTTCTAAGGTCATTGAGCGAGGCCTTTTGAAATCGGGAAGAAGCGATACCCTTGTGATCTTGTTGGAGGATAAGCCTGGACAGCTCCAGGGAGTATCGACCGTTATTGCTCAGTATGGGGCCAATGTGACCAGCGTGAATTACGAAAAGGCCAGTGAAGGAAGCAATATCACGGACTGTGTATTGCGAATCAATCTGGAAACAAGGAATTTTGAGCATATTCAATCCGTTCACGAAGGTTTGAGGAAAGCGGGATTTAAATTGATTGAACAAGGAGAACAAAAATGAAAACCGTAAATACGAAAAAAGCACCGGATGCGATTGGTCCTTATTCACAGGCAGTCATCCACAACGGACTGGTTTATACCTCAGGACAGATCCCCATCGATCCGCAAACGGGGAATCTGCATGGAACCGATATCGAAACGCAGACGGAACAAGTGATGAACAATTTAAGCCACGTGTTAAAAGCTTGCGGCAGTGATTTGTCGCAAGTGATCAAGACAACGTGTTTTATCCGTGATATGAATGACTTTGCGAAATTTAATGAAGTGTACAGTCGTTATATCACGCAGAAACCAGCACGCAGCTGTGTTGCGGTCAAAGAATTGCCAAAGCAGGCATTGGTAGAAGTTGAAGTGGTGGCCAAAGAAACGGAATAAAAAGAGACAGCGAATAGTTCGCTGCCTCTTTTATTCTAATATGTGTTCCAGGGCCACTTTCAAGACCGAATGAATATGTTCATCGTCAAGGGAATAATAGACGGTTTTTCCTTCTTTGCGACTTTTGACCAATTTATTATTTTTTAAGATCTTGAGCTGATGGCTGACGGCGCTTCGTGTCATATTGGACACATTGGCCAGGTCGCTGGCACAGAATTCACTGGTTTCCAGGGCCATTAAAAGTTTCAGGCGGGTCGCATCGCCCATAACTTTATAAAAATCAGCTAAAGATTCGATGGCTTGTAAATCGGGCATTTCTTTTTGGGCCTTCGCAATCAAATCGGCGTCATTGGTTTCGTATAAGTAAGTTTTTTCCATAGCTGCATTATAGTAGAATCGCTTTTGAATTGTCAAATTCTCCATAATGCATATAATTTAAGAGTAAAGAAGGAAAAGATATGAAATTAAGTCAAGGAAATAAGGAACAAACCTATACGATCAAAGAGCTCGGTGTTCCCAAACAGACCCAGGATCGTCTTCAGTCTTTAGGGATGACACAGGATACATCGATTGAAATTGTGCAGAAAAAACATAACGGAACAATGGTGATCAATCTTAGAGGGACTCGTTTTGCCCTGGGAGATCAGATTACGAAAAATATTGAGGTGGCGCCATGTCAAAAGAAATAACCGTCGGTTTTATCGGAAATCCCAATTGCGGAAAGACAACGCTGTTCAATGCTTATACAGGAGCCAATTTAAAAGTGGCCAACTGGCCCGGGGTTACGGTAGAACGCATGGAAGGCGCGATTCAGGATCACGATATGACCATTCACCTGGTGGATCTTCCGGGCACGTATTCTTTAACGTCGTATACCATGGAAGAACAAGTCTCCCGCCAGTTTATTCTCAGTGACAATGTGGATGTCATCATTGATGTGATCGATGCTTCCAGTTTGGAAAGAAGTCTCTACTTGACACTGCAGCTTCTGGAACTGAACAAACCCATGGTGCTGGCTTTGAATATGATGGACATTGTGACCAAGCGGGGAATGGATATTGACCTGCATCGTCTTTCTGAACTTTTAGGGATCCCGGTGATTCCTGTTACCGCTCGAAAGAAACAGGGCATTCAGGCATTGATGCACGCCGCCTGTCATCAGCAGGAAGGACAGAACACACAGGTCAATCATCGGCCTCAATCGATCCATGGAGAGAGAATCAAACGCTATGCCATGGAATACAGTGAAGATCTGGAACATAAGATTTCTTTGATCCAGGAAGAACTGGTCGAAAACGATCCCCATATTCTCAATCCTCGGTGGGTCGCTATCAAGCTGTTGGAAAATGATGCCGAGATCAAGGACAAGTATCCGCTGGATCTGAGTTCTTTGGTCAATGGGGATGAAGATACAAAGATTATCAATCAGAAATACGATTATATTCAGGAGATGATCCATGAGGTGGTTCTTGGAAAAAGTGCCGGGGATGATCGAACAGATAAGATCGACCGGTTTGTCACCCATCCAATTTTTGGGATCCTCTTCTTTCTTCTGGTCATGTTGGTGGTTTTTGGACTTACGTTCTTGCTGGGGGACCAGCTGAAAGGATATGTGGAAATCTTTGTCGACTGGCTGATTACTTCGTGTACCGGCCTTTTAGAGTATATCCATGTTTCCGACTGGCTGATCGATCTGGTAACCAATGGGATCATCGGCGGTGTTGGGGGAATCATTACTTTCTTGCCAAACATTGCCATCCTCTTTTTAGCCCTTGCTTTTTTGGAAGACAGCGGATACATGGCCCGCGTTGCCTATGTGATGAACGATATCATGGGAAAACTGGGATTGTCTGGAAGGGCGTTTATTCCGATGGTATTAGGATTTGGCTGTACCGTTCCTGCTTTGATGGCAAGCCGGGCCCTGGAATCGAAAAAAGACCGCCATCGTGTCATGTTGATCACACCGTTCTTTTCGTGCAGTGCCAAGCTTCCGGTATATATTTTGTTTAGCGGGATGTTCTTTGGAAACTATGCAACCTTGGCCGCCTACAGCATGTATGTGATCGGTATTGTGGTGGCTCTTGCCGTGGCTTATATTCTTCATAAAGCGGATCATAAAAAAACAGAGAATCCTTTGTTGATCGAGCTTCCGGTATATAAGATGCCTAGTGCCTACACGGTATTTATCTATGTGTGGGACAAAGTCAAAGATTTTCTGGAAAAGGCGGGGACAACGATCTTTATTGCTTCGATCGCAGTGTGGGTCTTGATGCATTTTGGCTCTATGGGCTATACGCAGGACATTTCTTCCAGCTTTGCAGCCGGCATTGGAAACCTGCTTGTTCCTTTGATGGCCCCGGCCGGTTTAGGATACTGGCAGATCTGTGTAGCCCTTCTGGCCGGCTTGAGTGCCAAGGAAGTGGTCGTATCCTCAACGGCGGTATTGTTTGGAATTGCCAACATCAATGGTCTTAGCGGTATGAGCGCTTTGGCTACGCAGCTGTCCTCATTAGGCTTTGGCAGTTTAAATGCCTATTGTCTGATGTTGTTTTGTTTGCTGTATGTACCATGTGTTGCCAGCCTGGGAACAATCAAAAAGGAAAGCGGATCGATCAAATATATGTTTGAAACGATGATTTTCCAGGTTGCGATTGCCTGGCTGGTCAGTTTTGCGGTCTATCAGATCGGACTTTTGGTCTTATAAATTGACTTCTGGTATTTTTCATTCTATAATCATGTCAACAATGATGATAAGGATATGGATCCCTGCTTTTTGATAGAGAGAGGAAAGCGGCTGGTGGAAGCTTTCTGAGAGAACCTGGATCTACTCCCTTTGAATTGCCCTTGAAAAAGTGAGCCGTACTCTTGCGTTAAAAGAAAATGAGGTGCACATAGAAATATGTGAACAAAGGTGGTACCGCGTGCGACAGACGTCCTTTGAGATGACTGTCGCTTTTTATATGGAAAAGGAGAATATGTATGGAATTAGTGAATGTACTGGAAGATGAATATCTTTCCAAATTGAATCACTCCTGTGCTCATATGATGGCGCAGGCTGTGAAACGTTTGTACCCGCAGGCTAAGTTTTGGGTAGGTCCTGTGATCCAGGATGGTTTTTACTACGATATGGATCTGGGAGATGTCAGTTTGAATGATGAGGATCTGGAAAAAATCGCCAAAGAGATGAAGAAGATCGCCAAAGATGGAAAACGAATCGTGCGCAAGGAAATCTCTAAAGCCGAAGCGGTAGAAATGTTCCAGGACGATCCTTATAAGGAAGATTTGATCTCAAATCTGGAAGATGGAACGATCACCATCTATTCGCAGGGAGATTTTACCGATCTTTGCCGCGGACCGCATGTCGATACGGTAAAAGAATGTAAGAACTTCAAGCTGTTGAAACATTCCGGAGCTTACTGGAAAGGCGATGCCAACAATAAACAGCTGCAGCGTGTGTATGGAATCTGTTTTCCTACAAAAGAAGAACTGGAAGCGCATTTGGAAGCTTTGGAAGAAGCCAAAAAGCGTGATCATAAAAAACTGGGAAAAGAAATGGGATTGTTCATGGTTTCGGAATACGCGCCGGGAATGCCGATCTTTTTACCGAATGGAATGATCTTAAGAAACATTCTTGAACAGTTCTGGTACGAAGAACATACAAAGGAAAACTATAAGTTTATCAAGACACCGATCATCATGTCCCGCGAATTATGGGAAACTTCCGGGCACTGGGATCATTATAAAGACAATATGTATACGACGATGGTTGATGATCGTGAATTTGCGATCAAACCAATGAACTGTCCGGGAGCCTTGCTGGTATACAATAACGATCTGCATTCCTATAAAGATCTTCCGCTTCGTGTGGGAGAATTGGGACAGGTGCACCGTCATGAAGCCAGTGGGGCCTTGAATGGATTGTTTAGGGTAAGAACGTTTACGCAAGATGATGCCCATATCTTTGTTATGCCAAGTCAGATCGAAGAGGAAGTTAAGAATGTATTGATGCTGATCGATCGTTTATACAGCGTCTTTGGACTTTCTTATGATATTGAACTTTCGACTCGTCCGGAAAAAGATTATATCGGAAGCGAAGAGATCTGGGATCAAAGTGAAAAGGCGCTAGCCAATGCATGTCACTATGCCGGTAAAGAATTTAAGGTCAATCCTGGAGATGGTGCTTTCTATGGACCAAAACTGGATATTCACATCAAGGACAGCTTAGGCCGTGTATGGCAATGCGGTACGGTTCAGCTGGATATGAACTTACCGAGCCGATTCAACTGCACTTATGTGGATCATGAAGGAAAAAAACAGACGCCGATCATGCTGCATCGTGTTGTTTACGGATCCATTGAACGTTTCATCGGTATCTTGATCGAGCACTTTGCCGGACATTTCCCGTTGTGGTTAGCTCCAGAACAGATCGTTGTGATTCCTGTGCATCAGGAAAAACACCTGGAATATGCAAAGAAAGTAACGGAAAGCTTAAAAGAAAAAGGAATGCGCGTTCAGTTGGATGACCGCAATGAAAAACTGGGATACCGTGTGCGTGAAGCGCAGATGAAAAAAGTTCCATATCAAATCGTTGTAGGTGACGGAGAAATGGAAAACGAAACGGTTACGATTCGAAAGAGCGGATCCAAAGAATCCAATACGATGGCATTGAATGAAGCAATCGAAAAATTTGTAAAGGAGGTGCAAGACAAATGTTTGTTCAACAAGTAAAAAAAGGGATCTCTTTGATGGCATGTTCCTTTTTGGCATTGGGACTTGCCGCTTGTTCCAATACAGATACTTCCAATGAACCGATTTCGATTCTTTGTCCTACCGGAGCGCCGGCCTTGAGTTTGTTAGGAACCTGGGATTTGGAAAATGTATCGGTAGAGTATGTGGATGGAAGCGATATCCTGACTTCCGAATTAGCCAAGGAAGATGGAGAATATGATATTATTGTGGCTCCAACCAATGTGGGAGCCAAGGTCTATGGCGAAAGTGAAAGCTATAACCTGGAAGCCGTCCTGACATGGGGAAACCTTTATTTGGTTGGACAGGAAGGAACAGATCTTTCGACAGCTTCTATTGCTGCCTTTGGACAAAATGCCGTTCCAGGTCTTGTGTTCAATCAGGTGGAAGATCCGTCTTTAAATGTAACGTGGTATTCTTCGGTCCAGGAAGCCCAGCAAGCCCTTCTTACCAATCAGCAGCAGGTGGCTTTACTGGCCCAGCCTGTAGCGGCCGCTACGATTGCCAAGGCAAAAGAAAACGGAAAAGAACTGACAGTTTTACAGGATCTTCAAAAATTATGGCAGGAAAAAACGAATAGTGAAGATGCCGGCTATCCACAAGCTTCTTTGTTTGTAAAAAGTGGAGAAGAAGAAAAGGTAGAAGCGGTTCTGGATGCCGTGGAAGAATATGTCGAAGAAGCCGATGAAAAAACTTTGACTTCAACCATTGATGACATCGGAGCTGAGGTATTGGGCGTACCGAATACGCAGATTGCCGTCAAAACCTGGAATGCGCAGAACATCCGCTATGTGCAGGGAAACGATGCTAAAGAGGATATTGAAGACTTCTTGGCTGTCTTCCATATGGAACTTCCGGATGGTCTTATCGTTGAATAATTGAACTTGAGCTCTTTGAACATTTGTTCAGAGGGCTTTTTTTGTAAGAGCTTAAAAAATTCTTTAGCAAACCTATTGCACAAGTGCTAAAAGTGAGTATAATATACTTAGCACATGATTAAAGGGAGTGCTAAAAGGAGGAATAAGCATGTTGAAACCTTTACATGACTATGTATTACTGGAAAAAGAAAAAGTAGAAAAAACAACAAGTTCTGGAATCATTTTGACCAGCGGAAAAGAAAAGTCAAAGCTGGCGGTTGTCAAAGCCATTGGTTCGGACGTTGAAAAACCTGAATATAAAGTAGGGGATCGGGTATTGTATCGTGAATATGCCGGTACGAGTATGAAAGTCGATGACGAAGAATTTATTGTGATCAAAGATGAAGACATCATCGCTTGTGAAGGATAGGAGGAAGAATCATGGCTAAAGAAGTACGTTTTTCTAAAGATGCCCGTGAGGCAATGTTGAAAGGTGTCAATACATTGGCGGATGCAGTTCGTGTTACTTTGGGACCTAAAGGACGCAATGTCGTGTTGGAAAAGGAATACGGTTCACCGCTGATCACCAATGATGGTGTAAGTATTGCCAAAGAAATCGAACTGGAAGATAAATTTGAAAATATGGGGGCCAAACTGGTTTATGAGGTTGCCAATAAGACCAACGATACAGCCGGTGATGGAACTACAACAGCGACGATCCTGGCTCAGAGCATGATCGAGAATGGTTTGAAACAGGTCGATCGCGGAGCCAATCCGGTTTTGATGCGAGAAGGAATTGAAAAAGCATCCAAAGAGATCGCAAATTACATTTTGGATAACGCAAAGAAAGTGGAAAGTTCTCATGATATTCAAAATGTTGCCTCGATTTCTTCAGGAAGCGAAGAAATTGGAAAATTGATTGCGGCAGCTATGGATAAGGTAGGCCGTGATGGTGTGATCTCTACGGATGAATCCAATGGATTTGAAGATGAACTGGAAATCAGTGAAGGAATGCAGTATGACAAAGGATATGTATCTCCATATATGGTTTCTGACCGTGAGAAAATGGAATGCACGATGGAAAATCCTTATGTCATGGTCACGGATCAAAAAATCACGAACATCCAGGAAATCCTTCCGGTATTGGAACAAATCGTTCAAAGCAACCGCGCTTTACTGATCATTGCGGACGATTATGAAAATGAAGTGACTTCAACACTGGCACTGAACAAATTGCGTGGAACGTTCAATGTCGTTGCGACCAAAGCCCCTGGATTTGGTGACAACCAGAAAGAAATGCTTCAGGATATCGCGACTTTGACAGGCGCTACATTCTATTCAAAAGATTTGCAGATGGAATTAAAAGAACTGCAGTTATCGGATCTGGGTACAGTTAAGAAACTGGTTGTCACAAAAGACAACACAACGATGATCGGCGGAGCCGGTACGAAAGAAGCGGTAGAGGCCCGTGTTCATGAAATCGAAGCCCAGATTGAAAATACAAAGAGCGATTATGATAAAAAACGTTTACAGGAACGTTTAGGTAAACTGTCCAACGGGGTTGCCGTGATCAAGGTGGGAGCTTTGACCGAAAGTGAATTAAAGGAAAAGAAACTTCGTATTGAAGATGCTTTGAATTCTACGCGTGCCGCTGTTGAAGAAGGTATCGTTGTTGGTGGTGGAGCCGCCCTGGTTTCTGCTTATTCCGCTTTAAAAGATAAAGTAAAGAGTGATGTAGTGGATGTACAAAAAGGAATCAAGATCGTATTCGATGCTTTGTTGACGCCGGTTGCCCAAATCGCAGAAAATGCCGGATATAATGCGGAAGATATTGTCAGCGAACAATTGAATGCCAGCGGCAATACCGGATTTGATGCCAAGAATGGAGAATGGGTCGACATGATCGAAGCCGGTATCATCGATCCATGTAAGGTCACTCGTAATGCCTTGTTGAATGCGGCCAGCATTTCCGCTTTGTTTATTACGACAGAAGCGGGTGTTGCCAAGATTCCGGAACCGGAAAAAGAAATGCCAATGCCGCAGGGAATGTATTAATAGTGAAATGAGCTGCTCGTGGAGCAGCTTTTTTTGAAAATTTTCAAAGAATCATGAAAAATTTTCATTTTATCATTGAAATCTTTTTTTACTCTTGGTATACTTCAACTAAATTCAAAAGCATGGACAGGGAGCTGTAAATTCATCCTTTTTTATAGAGAGCAGTCCTTTGGTGGAAGACTGTAAAAAGCGTTTTTACATACTCACCCTGGAGCTTCTTTACTGAATTCAGTAAGTAAAGACGGATTCCTCACCGTTATCAAGAGAAAGCGATTCGCTGCTGCCGATCGCAATGAGTGGCCATACAGGCAAAGAGAGTGGTACCGCGGGTAAACTATAGAAACATAGTCCTCGTCTCTCAAGGAAAAGTCCTTGGAGATGAGGACTTTTTATATAAAAAGGAGAAGAAAATTATGATGGATGCGACAAAATACTCACCAGGCTACTATCCGCCAAAAGAAAATGAGTACCGTTGGGTAAAGAAGGATCATATTGAATCCGCTCCAAGCTGGTGTTCTGTGGATCTTCGTGATGGAAACCAGGCGCTGATCGTTCCCATGTCACTGGAAGAGAAACTGGAATTCTATCAGCTTTTACTGGATGTAGGATTTAAAGAGATCGAGGTTGGCTTTCCGGCGGCCTCTTCGACCGAATATCAGTTTTTAAGAACGATCATTGAAAGAAACATGATTCCAGAAGATGTAACGGTCCAGGTGCTGACGCAATGCCGGGATCATATCATTCGAAAAACGTTTGAAGCGGTTCAGGGAGCGCCTCGGGCCGTGATCCACTTTTACAATTCAACAAGCGTAGCCCAACGAGAACAAGTCTTTAAAAAATCCAAAGAAGAGATCAAGGAAATTGCCGTAAGCGGAGCAAAACTGGTCAAGAAGCTTTCTGAAGAATATGAAGGAAATTTCTTATTTGAATACTCTCCGGAGTCTTTTACCGGAACGGAACCCGATTATGCATTGGAAGTGTGCAATGCCGTTTTGGATGTCATGCAGCCCACAGTAGACAGACCGATGATCATCAACTTGCCGGTCACCGTTGAAATGAGTATGCCGCATGTGTATGCCAACCAGATCGAGTATTGTTCCGACCGGCTGAAATACAGAGACGCGGTGATCTTGTCCACCCATCCTCATAATGACAGAGGCACCGGGGTAGCCTGTACAGAACTGGCATTGCTGGCAGGGGCACAGCGCGTCGAATGTTGTTTGTTTGGAAATGGAGAACGTACCGGGAACGTAGATGCGATCACGGTAGCCATGAATATGTATTCGCACGGAGTGGATCCTAAACTGGACTTCTCCAACATGCCTCACATTTGTGAAGTTTATGAACGTGTGACCCGGATGCAGGTCAGTCCCCGTCAGCCGTATGCGGGAAGCCTTGTGTTTGCGGCTTTTTCAGGATCGCATCAGGATGCCATTGCCAAGGGAATGCACTATCGGGAAGAACATCACCAGCATCAATGGAATTGTCCGTATTTGCCAATCGATCCGCATGATGTAGGAAGAACGTATGACGCCGATGTGATTCGAGTCAATTCGCAAAGCGGAAAAGGCGGCATTGGTTATATTTTGGAAGAATCACATGGATACCAGTTACCGCCTAAGATGCGTGAACATTTTGGATACACGGTCAAAGAAGTGAGCGACAGAGATCATAAAGAATTAAAACCGGAAGAAATCTATGACGTCTTTGTTCAGACCTATAAGAATAAGATCTCGCCCCTCAATGTATTGGAAGCCCATTATGTTCAACAGAAGGGAAACAACATTACGGCCATGGTAACGATTGAAAAAGATGGAGAGGTCTTTGATTCGACAGCCAGGGGAAACGGACGTCTGGATTCTGTCAGCAATGCCATTAAATTATTGACGGGTTACAGCTATGTTCTGGAAACGTATACGGAACATTCTTTGGAAGATATGGGAAGTGGTTCCCAGGCCGTCAGTTATATTGGCCTGAAATGGAAAAATGATCAGATGAGCTGGGGTGCCGGCCAGGACACCGATATTATCCGATCGGGTATCAAGGCTCTTGTCTCGGCAATCAATAATAAACCCAAGGAGGATTAGACTATGGCAATGACGATGACACAAAAGATTCTGGCGGCCCATGCCGGTTTAGAGGAAGTAAAGGCCGGACAGCTGATCATGGCTGACTTGGATGGCGTGTTAGGAAACGATATCACGACACCGGTGGCAATCCAGGAATTTGAGAAAGCGAATTTTGATACCGTCTTTGATAAAGAAAAAATCGACATCGTACTGGATCATTTTGTACCCAATAAAGATATCAAAGCGGCCAAACAATCAAAAGCGTGCCGTGAATTCTGTCAGAAACATCAAATAAAAAATTTCTTCGATGTGGGAAAGATGGGCATTGAACATGCACTGCTCCCAGAACAGGGGATTGTTACCGCCGGCGATTGTATTATCGGAGCCGATTCCCATACATGTACTTACGGAGCCCTGGGCGCTTTCAGTACGGGAGTGGGATCCACCGATATGGCAGCCGGAATGGCCACAGGAAAGGCATGGTTCAAAGTACCTGAAGCCATCAAGGTCGTATTGAAAGGATCTTTACCTCACCGTGTTTCCGGAAAAGATGTGATTTTGCATCTGATTGGAATGATCGGTGTGGATGGTGCCTTGTACCGTTCTTTGGAATTTACTGGAGAAGGCGTTTTGTCTTTGAGTATGGACGATCGACTCTGTATATGTAATATGGCCATTGAGGCGGGTGCCAAAAATGGGATCTTTCCCGTGGATGATGTGACTCTGGAATATCTGGATGGCCGCTCGCAAAGAAACTGGAAGGTATATGAAGCGGATGAAGATGCTTACTATATTAAGACGATTGAAATTGATCTATCCAGCCTGGAGCCTACCGTGGCATATCCACATTTGCCGGAGAATACCCATCTTGCCAAAGAAGGCGAAGCAATTGAGATCGATCAGGTTGTTATCGGCTCCTGTACCAATGGACGGCTGGAAGATATGGAAGCGGCTTATGAGATCTTAAATGGGCATCTGGTCAAAGAAGGGGTTCGTGTCATCATCATCCCGGCCACGATGCAAATCTATAAAGAATGTATTCGCCGCGGTTATACAGAAGCCTTTATTGATGCCGGCTGTGTCGTTTCAACCCCAACCTGTGGGCCTTGTTTAGGCGGTTATATGGGAATTTTGGCCGATCATGAACGCTGTATCTCGACAACGAACCGTAATTTTGTCGGCCGTATGGGGGATACGACCAGCGAAGTTTATCTGGCCAGCCCATATACAGCGGCGGCCAGTGCATTAACGGGTCATATTACCGACCCTAGAAAGGTTTGATCTATGGAAAACGCAAAAGGAAGAGTGTTTAAGTATCAGGACAATGTAGATACCGATGTTATTATTCCAGCTCGTTATTTGAATACTCCCGACGCCAATGAACTGGCAAAACACTGTATGGAAGATATTGACAGTACTTTTGTTTCAAAGGTAAATCCAGGTGATATTATCGTGGCTGGATGGAACTTTGGCTGCGGGTCCAGCCGGGAACACGCCCCTTTGGCCATCAAGACTTGCAAGGTCAGTGTGGTGATCGCTAAAAGTTTTGCCCGGATCTTTTATCGCAATTCGATCAATATCGGAATGCCGATCCTGGAATGTGAAGAAGCAGCCGAAAACATTCAGCCTGGCGATGAAGTGGAAGTGGATTTTAATACCGGTCTGATCACGGATAAAACTTTGAATCAGTCCTGGCAGGCAGAACCGTTTCCCGAGTTTATCCAAAATATTATCGATAAAGGCGGCCTCATGGCCAGCTTAAAGGGGTAGTTGTATGGAAAAGAAAATTGGAGTGATTCAAGGAGATGCCTCTTCGCCGGAGATCGTGGCTCAGGCTTTGCGAGTTTTGCATGTGATTGAAGAAAAGTTTGATCATCATTTTACTTATGAAAATATCGATATGGGCGGTGCAGCCATTGATAAATATGGAGAGCCTTTGCCAGACCATGAACTAAAAAAGTGCCTGGCTTGTGATTCGGTCTTGTTGGGGGCTATCGGAGGTCCAAAATGGGAAGGTTTGCCAGGAGAATTGCGCCCTGAAAAAGGTTTGTTGAAGCTTCGTTCCGGGATGGGTCTATATGCCAACAATCGTCCGGCCACATTATGGCCGCAGCTTTCCGATGCTTCACCGTTAAAAGATTCCATCGTAAAAAACGGAATTGATTTTGTCGTGGTTCGTGAATTGATTGGCGGGGTATATTTTGGTGAACACAAAACGTATGTCGAAGACGGTGAAAGAAAAGCGTTGGATACCATGCCTTACAGCGAACATGAAATCGAAAGAATTGGACGTATCGGTTTTGAGATGGCCAGAAAACGAAAAAAGAAGTTATGTTTGGTCGATAAAGCCAATGTATTGGATACCTCTCGTTTATGGAGAGCTGTGATGCAGACATTGAAAAACGAATACCCGGATGTAGAATATTCACAAATGTTTGTGGATAACTGTGCTATGCAGATCTGTAAGGATCCCAGTCAGTTTGATGTTATCGTTACTGAGAATATGTTTGGCGATATCTTAAGTGATGAAGCCAGTATGATCACCGGTTCAATTGGAATGATTCCAAGCAGTTCTCTGGGAGAAGGAACAAGAGGACTTTATGAACCGATTCACGGTTCGGCTCCCGATATCGCCGGACAAGATAAGATCAATCCCATTGCCTGTATTTTAAGTGCGGCTATGATGCTTCGATACAGTTTTGATATGGAACAAGAGGCAGAGGCAATTGAAAGAGCGGTCAATACAGTGTTGGATCAAGGCTATCGTACGGCCGATATCTTTAGTGAAGGGTGCGTGGAGATTGGCTGTTCAGAGATGGGATCGCGAATCTGTGAAGCAATTCAAACATCCAAGTGATATTTTATTTTTAATACAAAGTCAGAATACAAGTGAATTTAAGTGTTCTGACTTTTTTTGTGTCGAATACAACTTTAAACATTCTATATATATGAAAAAGACATTCTGTTTAGAAGGGTATCGAATTGATTTGCGTTCTTTTTTCTTTTATAATTGCCTTTGGTGATGAAAATGAAAACGATATGGATCGCAACTTCAAATATGCATAAGGTGGAAGAATTTCAAACGATGTTAAAAGATGTGGCAAAGATCAAGTGTTTAAAAGATCTGGATCGTCCTGTACAGATCATCGAAGATGGCAAAACGTTTGAGGAAAACGCCTTGATCAAAGCACGCTCTTTATATAACGTGCTCCATGAACCGGTCATCAGTGATGACAGCGGCTTGGAAGTGGATGCGATGGATGGAGCTCCAGGTGTGTACTCAGCCCGTTTCATGGGTGAAGATACAAGCTATGTGATCAAGAATCAGGCCATCATGGATGCCGTCAAAGGCAAAACCAAAGCGGCTCGCTATGTCTGCGTGATCGCCTATATCGATTCCGATGGAAAGGAAAAAACATACCGGGGAACCATTGAGGGAGAAATTTATCATGAAGCCGTTGGGGAGCACGGATTTGGATACGATCCGATCTTCTACTATCCTCCTTTTGGAACCACGCTGGCCAATGTAAGCGAAGAAATGAAGAACAGTGTTTCTCATCGTGGCAAGGCTCTGGAATTGTTCTTAAAAGATATGGAGGAAAATGTATGATCCATGTTGTATTGTATGAACCGGAAATCCCGCAGAATACAGGGAACATCATTCGTACCTGTATGGCCACAGGGTCCATGCTGCATCTGATCGAACCTCTGGGCTTTTCCCTGGATGAAAAACATCTTCGCCGCAGCGGGATGGATTATATAAAGGATGCGGATATTCATATTCATAAAAACTGGCAGGAATTTATTCAGAAGTATCCCAGTGAACATTATTATTTTATGACGCGTTATGGTCATAAAGCTCCCAGCGAGTTTGATTTCACAAAAGAAAAAGGGGACATTTTCCTAGTTTTGGGAAAAGAAAGTACTGGTGTCGATAAAAAGATCTTAAAAGATCATCTTTCAACGTGTATGCGTCTTCCCATGGTTGCCAATGCCCGAAGTTTGAACCTTAGCAACTGTACGGCAATTGTTGTATATGAAGTATTGAGACAATTAGGGTATCCTGGATTGAGCACGGATGAAAAACTAAAAGGAGAGGATTATCTTGAAACTCTATTCCTGGATTGATCGTCTTTTTGATACAAAGGAAAAAAGAAGAAGCTGTCTGCAGGGAATCGTTGCACTTTTTTGGCTGTGGCAATATCTCTGGCAGCTTCTTTTCTTTTTCTCTTTGTTTCAGGTCGTGGATTATGACACATTGTTTGAATTTATGACTGGGATGGATCATTATACATCGTCCATCTTTGTGAATATGGCTTATCGTTTTATATCGATTTCCACTGTATCTTTTGTATCGATCCTTCACAGCGTTTTAAATTCTATCGATTTCATGACGATATTGTTTTTGGCTTTAACTCTGCTGTGGACATTGCAGACAAAGAAAAAACCGCTGATTTGGTTTTGTACTTTGAATCTTCTGCTGATCTTTGTCGTATTTGTTAGCTTGATCATAGCTATGAAGAGCACTTCGTTACAGATGGTTATCCAAATTCTTCACATAATGGCGGGTTTTTGTCTTGGGGTAACCATCGTTCTATTTATGTGGTTGTTAGTAAAATTTGTACATTCAATGATTAAAAGAGCGATAAAATCAGGGAAAACCGCATAAAATGTACACAATACATGAACATATGTATTTATTTGACTTTTTTTTAAAATTTTTTAAAAAATCACATAATATCCCATAATATTCAAATTGACCCTTTAAATAAAGCTTAATTTTATTTTATTGTCAAAAATCATTCCAAAATCAAAAAGAGAAATTGCCTGATTTTTTTTGCGATAAAAAGTGAGTATGTTATCCTAAGGTTGTTGTATGAGAGGTGACAGTAATGAATTTTATCGAGAAACACAGCAAAATCTTGGCCGTTGCTCTCTGTGCTTGTGCATGTGGTCCGGTGCTTTCTACGGTATATGCCTATGAAACTCAACCAGGATGGCATGGGGAAGGAAAAAATCGAAGCTATGTTTTAGAGTCGACACGTCAAGAGGCTACAGGATTAACTGAAATCAACGATGAATTGTACTACTTTGACCAAGACGGAAATCTTCAGTTTGGTTGGCAGAACGTTGGTAACGATGTTTACTACTTTACCGCTGAAGGAACCGCTGCAACTGGAAAAACATCTCTGCAAGGTACGACCTACAATTTCCAGAAGGACGGAGTTCTTCTTCAGGGTTGGCAGGATGATGGAACTTACTACAATGAAAAAGGTGAGCAAGTTCTTACTTCCTGGTTGGAAATTGATGGATCAAAGTACTACTTTGATGCAGAGGGACATTCAGTATTAGGATGGCAGGAGATTGACGGCAAGAAGTATTACTTCAATGAAGACGGGTCTTTGGCCACAGGAAAAATTACGGTAGATGGTGAAACTTATCATTTATCCGACACTGGTGAATTGAAGACAGGATGGGTCAAAGAAGGAGACACATCTTACTACTTCAGTAAAACTGGTGAACAAGTCAAAGGAAAATCAGCCGACATCGAAGGAAAGAAATATTTCTTTGATGAAAATGGTGCATTATTAAAAGACACTACAAAAGATGGTTATACGATCGGAAGCGATGGCGTAGCGACTGTAATTGAACAGAAGCCTGCTGAGCCAGAACCACAGCCAGAAACTTCTAAGCCACAGACAAACACTGGATCCAATTCAGAAAGTCAGTCTGCACCATCTACAGGAAATTCAAACACTTCCAATTCTGGATCTACAAACACAGGATCTACGAATACGGGCAATTCGAATTCCGGCAATTCATCAACACAGCAGCCATCCGCTCCTTCTGTAGGAGGATCGGTAAGCTCCAGTGCAATCGCCAGTGCTGCCTTAGCTCAGGTTGGGGTTAACCAGGACTGTACGATGTTAGTAACAAACTCACTGAAAGCGGTAGGAATCAATTTCCACGGATGGCCAAGTGAATATGCAGCTTTAGGAAGCTGGACAAGCAATCCGGTCCCAGGAGATATCATTATCTACAGCGGACACGTTGCGATCTACATTGGTAACGGCCAGGCCGTACACGGTGGATGGAATGGATACACAACAGTTGTATTCTCTGTCAACTGTAACAATGCATTGATTGGTTATATCCACGTAGGATAGTCAACTTGAAGGACGAAAGTCCTTCTTTTTTTTTGTTCTTTTACTAATTTATGATAGAATACTTTTCATGAGAATCCTAGAAACCACTAAATTTATCGACAATTCCATTTCCAT
>NZ_CALVGO010000010.1 GCF_944327125.1 uncultured Faecalicoccus sp. | reverse complement strand
AAACAGGATTGTTGATGCTCTGTTAGATTCTCAGGATTCTTGCCAAGTGCATATTTATAGCTCTTCCCATATTTTGTTGTTGCCTTGGCTTCTTCTCCTTTTTTAGGACGTCCTCTTCCTCTTTTTGGTTGCCCTCTCTTTTTCTGCTTAGCTTCACGCCATACTTCTTTTCGCAGTTCATCCATGCATTCGATCGCCCATTGAACTACATGAAATCCATCAATACATCTTTCACAGTTTGGAAGCCATTCTTCAGTACAGCTTTGGATCCATCTGGCTCCATCAGCGGATGTCAGTTCAATAGATTCTCTTTGTTCCTGTGTTAAAAGGGCAAAGAAAGAACTTAATACATCTTTCCCTGTGCCTCTGCCTACCCAGATCACTTGATTCGTATCATGATCTACGACAACCGTAATATATTTGTGGCCTTTGCGATAACTCGTTTCATCAATACCAATTCGTCTCAAGTTTTTGAATCGTATGGAACTGTCTGGTTCAAGACGATCCTTTGTACGTGAAAGAATCATACCTACAGTACGCCAATTGATACGCATCAGTTTCGATACTTCTGTACGATTGAGATGCAAAGCCAGATAAGCGACCTGCTGTTCAAATTCCCTGGTAAAACCGGAATGATGGTGAGCCCATGGAACCTGTTCGGTATGGATTCCATGGACAGGGCATTGAACACGATTCACATGGGAAAGAATATATACTCTACAGGCTCCAAAATCTAAAGCTCTCCAAGACCTGTATTCAGTAGTAGAATCATATCCGTTGCACTTTCTGCCACAGACTGGACAACGGAATCTTTGTCCTTTTGTGATTTCAACACGAATATATAGAGAAGATGAAACATGATCAAATTCTGCATTAATTATCTTGATACAATTGACATTGAGAATGGATTTTAGTAATTTTTTAAGTGCCATATGGTATTCCTTTCTTGGTTTGGTCGCTTAAGAAAAATACCATATGGTTTTTTTATGTTCAAATAATCTTGTTTTATTCGATAAATAAAGGAGATATCCTTCCATTACGATAAGGATCTACCCACATTTAGTACAGAAGAGCCAATTTTTTTCGTAAAATCTAGCCCCCTTGTAATTATTTATTATTGCAGATAGTGCCATCTTTTATTGAATTATAATTGATATTGTTATTTTTACAATTATAGTTAAAAGTAAATCAATTTGTTTAAAAAAAAGACAGGAAGCTCCTGTCTAAAACAATCGTAAGATATCGTTATAGGTTGCGAATAGAAATAAGCCAATCAACAACACAAAGCTAGCTAATATCACGTTCTCAACAATTTTCGTATTGATCTTTCGTCCGAAGATCTTTTCCAGGATCAAAATCAAGATTCGACCCCCATCCATAGCCGGAATAGGAAGAATATTAAAGACCCCAATATTCATTGATATCAGTGCAAACAGCGAAAGATAAGAACTCAGTCCCATGGCTGTAGCCTGTGTTGTGACTTGCGCAATGCCCACAGGTCCGGATAAATTTTGAAGTCCTTCCCCCTGTACCAGATGAGCTAACGCACTGAAAATAGCCGTGCCTGAGTCCAGCATATCCAATGTGCCATAATAAAAGCCTTCGTACCACGAAATGTAATGCGCATTGGCCTGAACCACATAGCCGTAAGTATATGTGTTGGTTTCTTCATCCAAAACAGGATCCGCCTGGATCTCCAGCGTTTGATTATCTCTTTGGATTGTAAGTTCTAAATTCTCATGATGATACTGGATCCATTCCAAAAGTTCATATTGGGTGGCCGGCTTGATCGTATCTTTTCCGTTGCTTGCTTCCAGGATCAAGTCTCCTTTTTGAAGTCCGGCCTGCTGAGCCGCTGAGTTTTCAGTGACCTCATAAACTTGCGGAATTGGATCTTCAACCACATAGCCTTGTGCTATCGACAGTCCGACAAACAACACCCATGCCAGTAAAACATTCATGCACACACCGGCAGCCATGATAATGATCTGCTGCCAGCGAGGTTTATGATTTAAACGGCGGTTCTCCGGCAATTCCTTGAGCCACTCGTCCTCTTCATCTTGGGAGCCGTCTTCTTCTCCTGCCATCATGACATACCCTCCAAAGGGAATCGCACGAATCGAAAACTGTGTTTCTTTCCCCTGCCGGGAATAAAGTAAAGGACCCATACCAATTGAAAACTCTTTACAAAATACACCATAATGCTTGGCCGCTAAAAAATGACCCAGTTCATGAATGATAACGATCACGCTCAACATGAAGACAAAGGCTATCAAGCCAATGACAATATCCATCTATATCCTCCTTTACCTAAAGAAAGTTGTATATAAGATACCAAATAATAAGATGTTCATCAACAGGGAATCCACTCTGTCCAGGATTCCGCCATGTCCTGGCAATAGGTTCGAAAAATCCTTGATCTGATAATGGCGTTTGATCGCGCTGAAACAAAGATCGCCAAATTCGGCCACAGCAGGACATAATAAACAAAGTAAAAATGTCAAAGTCAGATTCACCTGATGCAGATAGAAGAATACAGGAATCCATCCAATCACAAAACCGCTGATCACACCGCCGACAAAGCCTTCCCAGCTTTTCTTTGGAGAAATACGGGGATTCATTTTATGTTTTCCATATCTTCGTCCAAAAAACCAGGCGCCGGTATCGCTTCCGTAGGTCGCGAAAACGATGGTGATCAAGTATAGATGATTCTCCTGGATATATCCGAT
This sequence comes from uncultured Faecalicoccus sp., assembly GCF_944327125.1. Taxonomy (GTDB): domain Bacteria; phylum Bacillota_I; class Bacilli_A; order Erysipelotrichales; family Erysipelotrichaceae; genus Faecalicoccus. The sequence goes on along the minus strand of NZ_CALVGO010000010.1, from coordinate 33,370 downwards.
GCTTCTGTAAATCAATGAGAAGATGACAAAAAACAAGATCATCATAAATCCATAGGAAAGGCTCACCGATTCACTGAACACATTCAAGCCCCAGAAAAAGACAATACACAAAACCAGATACGGATATAAATAGTTTTGCGGAATAAAACGCGTCAGACAAGTCAATACAAAACAGACCAAAGGAAGGATCCAGTTCGATTTATTGAAACGCCCCTGTGTGTGCATCCATTCCAGACAGCCGCCCAATAGAATCACCAGAGCCAGCATTTCCAAAAGGAATCCTCCCAGCACAACCGGCAAAGCACAGACCGCAATGACGGCGATGGCTGTCAATATACGTGCTTTCATGAAGTTAGTCCTCCAAAACGACGATCTCTCTTTGCAAATTCTTCAATGCAGCGATCAAGTTCTTCTTCATTGAAATCCGGCCATGCAACAGGCGTAAAGATCAATTCCGCATAAGCAATTTGCCACAATAGAAAATTAGAGATCCTAAGTTCCCCGCTGGTGCGGATCAGAAGATCCACTTCTTCCGGGATCATCAAGTATCTGGAGAATTCTTCTTCAGTCAAATCGTTTTTACGCGATTGCGAAACCACATCTTCGGCATAGTGCAAGATGCCTTTGACGATTTCCCGGCGGGCGCCATAATTGATGGCGATACAGAGTTCAAGCCCGGTATTCGCCGAAGTTTGGTCCACAGCCTTTAGGATGACATTCTGGGTATCCTCTGGAAACCGTTCCAGTTCCCCGGCAAATGTAACACGGATATTATTTACCATCAGTTCTTTGATAAACCGATTGAAAAACAATCCCGGAAGCTTGCATAAAAAACTGACTTCATCCTGCGGCCGTTTCCAGTTTTCCGTAGAAAAAGCATATAAGATCAATTTTTTTACACCCCGTGCATTGGCATGCAGTGCAACCGTACGGATCGTATCCGCTCCCTGTTTGTGCCCGGCTGTTCTAGGCAAACCTTTGGCTTTGGCCCAGCGGCCGTTTCCATCCATGATGATGGCAATCGTTTCAGGCACTTTCATAATAGAACCCTCCTAAAAAAATTTGCCCAATGAAGATTGGGCAATCTGTCTTAAACACTTAAAATATCTTTTTTCTTCGCTTCAACGATCGTATCCACTTTCTTGATATACTTATCCGTCAGTTTCTGTGAATCTTCCAGATCCGCTTTACGATCATCTTCTGTTGCTTCTTTATCTTTTTTGATTTGATCATTGACATCACGGCGGATGTTACGAATCGCAACTTTTGCTTCCTCAGCAAACTTTTGTGCCTCTTTGGCCAGTTCCTTACGGCGTTCTTCTGTTAAGGCCGGAACCTGGATTCGGATGCAGTCGGCTTCTGCCTGAGGATTCAATCCCAGGTTGGCAGCCTGAATGGCACTGTTGATTCCTTTGATGATCTGACGGTCATACGGACGAATCACAAGCTGCGTACCTTCTACGACCTGGATCTGCGCCATCTGGTTGATAGGTGTCATAGAACCATAATAATCCACCTGTACACGGTCCAGCATCTGTGCACTGGCACGTCCTGTGCGGATCGTATGTAAGTTTGATTCTAAATTTTCGATGGCAGACATCATTTTCACTTCTGCATTTTCTAAATAATCACTCATATAATTCTCCTACTTCATTTTTGTTACTACCGTACCCGATACTTTCTGGATCACTGCGTTCATGATATTTCCCGGTTCATTCATGTTAAACACAACTAAATCAATATCGTTATCCATGCACATACTGATGGCCGTGGAATCCATGACCTGAAGGCCTTTATTCAGAACATCCAGATAATTTAAAGTATCGTATCGTTTTGCTTCCGGATGTGTCTTAGGATCACAGTCATAAACACCATCCACTCCGTTTTTAGCCATGAGGATCACATCCGCACCAATCTCACTGGCACGTAATGCGGCTGTTGTATCCGTGGAAAAATATGGAGAACCGGTTCCGGCTCCAAAGATGACGATGCGGCCTTTTTCCAAATGACGAATGGCTCTTCGTAAAATGAATGGTTCGGCCACCTTCTGCATCTCTACCGCAGTTTGAACACGTGTCTGAACCCCTTCCTGTTCCAGGGCATTCTGCACTGCCAGGGCGTTGATCACGGTTCCTAACATCCCCATATAATCCGCCTGGACACGATCCATGCCTAAGTCAGCCATCATCTTACCGCGGATAAAGTTACCGCCGCCAACAACAATGGCCAGTTCAACACCCAGTTCCTGGATCTCTTTTAATTCTTTAGCGAGTCTCTTTAATACTTCTGGATCTAGAGACTGACCATGACCCGATAAAGCTTCACCGCTTAGCTTCAATAGTACTCGTTTATACATAGTAATCTCCCTAAAATTTATTCATAAAGATTATACACTAAAAATATCGCAAAAAAAAGGATAACCATCTACAGGTCATCCCGAATGATTTACAAACTGCGCAAAGCTTTGACCAAAGCCGTTTTGGACGAGGCTTTCTCATCTTTTTCCTTGATGATGCGAGCCGGTGTCCCTGCAACAACGACGTTGTCCGGAACATCTTCAATCACCACGGCTCCCGCTGCCACGATGGCACCTTTGCCGATATGCACCCCTTCAATCACAACGGCATTGGCTCCGATCATCACATCGTCTTCAACGATGACCGGAGTCGCACTGGCGGGCTCTACAACCCCGGCAAGAACGGCCCCCGCTCCAATATGACAATTGTCTTTGACAATAGCTCTGCCGCCTAAGACAGCTCCCATATCGATCATGGTCCCTTTGCCCACACAGGCGCCAATATTTAAGATGGCTCCCATCATGATCACTGCATTTTCCTTGATTTCAACTTGATCACGGATGATCGCTCCCGGTTCAATACGGGCATTGATCTTCTTTAGATCCAGTAAAGGAACCGCACTGTTTCGGCAATCGTTTTCGAGGACCACATCCAGTTCAGGATGAGCCTTTAAAATCGGTTCTACATCTTTCCAATCTCCGAAAACAACATTTCCATACACTTTACAGTTTGGCCAGGCGATGGATGGGTCTCCATTGAAGTAGACTTTGACGGGTGTCGTTTTCGGTGCATTATGTATAAAATCTATAATTTGCTGTGCATCCATATTATTCTCCAATCAATTCTTTCATCGTATAAAAACCGGCTGGTTTTTCTTCTAGAAATAAAACCGCCTTCAGTGCCCCATTGACAAAGATCTGGCGGCTCAAGGCCTCATGGGAAAAACTGAGAATCTCATCCGGCCCGCAAAAATAAACTGTGTGTTCTCCCGCAATCGTTCCCCCTCGCAAGGCATGAACTCCAATCTCTTTTTTTCTGGCCCCTGTCATCCCCTGGCGGCCAAAGACATGTTCATACTGATCCTGCGGGTCCACAGCTTCCAAGAGGGATAAAGCCGTTCCGCTGGGAGCATCTTTTTTTTGATTGTGATGTTTTTCCAGAATCTCTATATCAAAATCGTCCTCTAAAAGAGGAGTTACCTTTTCAAGAACCGATTTTAACACGGCGATCCCTAAGGAATAATTGGCCGAATAGAACACGGGAACTTCTTTGGAAAGCGACTTTAACATCTGCAGATCCTGTTCACTTAGACCCGTGGTTCCATAAACCAGTGCGTTTCGATGCGATCTTGTATATTCCACGATCCATTCCAAATTGTCCCGATGACTAAAGTCAACCAAAACATCGACATTTTGTCTGAGTTGATCATGATCGTAGATATCAAAACATCCGGCAACTTCAATTCCCTTGGAAAGGGCAGTCGATTCGATCAAACGGCCCATCTTCCCTTTTCCTACAATACCAATCAGCATAGTCCCTGCTCCTGTAATGCCTGTTTCAACAAGGCATGATTTTTAGGATCCATTTCACACAGCGGAAGTCGATAGCCGCCGACATCCATACCCATCAAGTTCATTGCCGCTTTGACCGGAATCGGATTGACCTCACAGAAAAGCGCATGGATCACATCAAGATATTGCAGCTGAAGATCCAGGGATCTTTGAACATCACCCTGATGAAAGGAAGCAACTATCTCATGCGTTTGCCCAGGAAGGATGTTACTCATAACACTGATCACACCGCTGGCACCAATGGAAAGCATACTGGTGATCATATCATCGATTCCAGAGTACATCGCAAAATCATCACTGAGATAACGAGCAATGCTGGTGGCATAAGAAATATTTCCACTGGCTTCCTTGATTCCGCAAATGTTAGGATGTTTCGATAATGTTTTTACGACTTCCTCGCTGATCGAACAACCGGTACGTCCCGGGATATTGTATAAAATGACGGGACATTTTGCCTGATCGGCACAAACACTGAAATGGGAGATCATTCCCTGGGTATTGGCTTTGTTGTAGTAAGGCGAGATCAAAAGCAAGGCATCCGCTCCCATATCGGCATATTTGATACTCTTTTCCAGCTGTGTTTGTGTACTGTTGGAGCCGGCCCCTACAATAACAGGAACTCGTCCATGGACTTTATCAATGGCAAAACGAGCAACCTGGTCATCTTCCTCGTGCGTCATGGTCGTACTCTCTCCGGTTGTTCCCAATACAAGGATCCCATCGGTCGAATTCTCAATTTGGAATTCAATCATTTCTTCCAACTTTTCAAAGTTGACGCTGCCATCTTCATGAAATGGCGTTACCATCGCTACAATACTTCCTTTAATCGGTTTCATAAATATAATCTCCTTTCGCGATACATCTTGCCGGTCCTGTCATCTTGACCTGGCCTTCATCGCCGATTTGAATCTTCAATTGCCCTCTAGGCAATGAAACCTTGACCTCTTTTTCACACTTTCCCAAACGATAAGCCACGGACACCGCAGCACAGGCACCGGTTCCACAGGCCAGCGTAATTCCGCAGCCCCTTTCATAGGTCTGCATTCTAAGATGTCCAGGATCTATCACTTGCACAAAATTGACATTGGTTTGTTTTTCAAAAAGCGGGTCCTCACAGATTTGTTTTCCTGTTTCTTCCATATGGACCATCTTTAGATCTTCTACAAAGACAACCGTATGGATCGTGCTTTGGAAAAGCGTATACAAGAAGACAGGCCTTTCCCCTTTAAGACGGTAAGGATACCCCCAGATCTTTTCTTTTGTCCCCACCAGAGAAAGATCCTCCAGATCGGGTTTTCCCATGTCCACTTCAAACATTCCCGGCTCACTGATTTTGATCACTTTGTCCCCTGCCAGCGTAGAGACATGAAACATCGTTTGGTGTACGATGCCTTCATCCACACAGAACTGGGAAAAACATCGAATGCCGTTTCCGCACATCGGAGCCCGGGACCCATCCTGGTTATAGTAAACCATTTCCAAAGGATCGGTTTTTACGACAATAAATCCGTCCGCTCCCACTCCGGTATGCCGGTCACAGATCTTTACGATCAGCTCGGGCAACAGGGACTTTTCAAGATCTGAATCCTTCACCAGAATAAAATCATTTCCACAGCCGTGGTATTTTCGAAATGCGATTTTCATCGGACATCCCCCTTCAGCAGATCTTCGATCGTTTCTCTTTTGACCACCAAAGAAGACTTTCCATCCTTGACAAAGACAACAGCCGGGCGAAGATTGCGGTTATAGTTATTGAACATACTGAAACCATAGGCTCCGGTTGAATAGACGATCAAGAGATCGTTGGAATCAAAAGCCTGCAGTTTGATGTTTGGAATCAATATATCTCCAGATTCACAGCACTTACCGGCCACGCAGACTTCCTGGTCCTTTACAGCTTCCATATTGGTGGCTACATCGGCATCATACTGTGCCTGATAAAGACAAGGGCGAATATTATCACTCATTCCTCCATCCACAAAAAGATACCGTTTATGAGGGGTCGTCTTTGAGAAACCGATCGTATATAACGTAGAGCCGGCCTCTCCGGCTATGCTTCTTCCCGGTTCGATCAAGATCGTATCCACGTGTGTTTTATGTAGAATCTGCTGGTGACGGCAGGCCGATAAAATGACCTTACAGATTTGTTCGACAGGAATGGGCTGGTCATGATCGGTATAATGGATTGCAAACCCTCCACCAAGATCCAGTTTGGAACAAGAGATTCCTCTTTCTTCCATCCTGGCGATAAAGCTAAACATGGTCTCGATCTCTTTTTCAAAGGCTTCTTTTTCAAAGATCTGGGAACCAATATGCGAATGGAACCCTTCAAAGATCATGAACGGACTGGATTGGATTTCTTTGATCAACCTGACGATTTCCTCTTCCAAATAGAGACTGATGCCAAATTTTGAATCAATATTGGCCGTCTGAATATATTCATGGGTATGCGCTTCAATACAAGGATTGATGCGAAGCATCACATAGAGTGTTTTTTTCGAATTTTTAGCCATCGTCTTTAAAAGCATGGCTTCCTGCTGATTATCAACAAAAAAATGACAGACATCATGATCTAATGCATACTGGATTTCTTCGGGCGTTTTATTATTGCCGTGAAAATAGATATGTGAACAAGAAACTCCAGCCTGTATGGCCGTGGCAAGCTCTCCTAACGATACAACATCCACAGAAAGGCCTTCTTCCTTGATCAGTTTCAACATTCCAATACAGCTGAATGCTTTGGAAGCGTATAAGACCTCGGTTGAAAACACATCATCTAAAAAATTCTGTTTATATTTTTGACATTGATTTCGCAGTTGGTTTTCATCATAGATGTACAGCGGGGTTCCATACTTCTGTGCCAGACGAGTCACAGGAACACCTCCGATTTCCAAGACCTTTTTCATACGATCCCTCCTAACAAAAAAACCAGCAAGCCATCTCTTGCCGGTGATTCACCCATTTGATAGCCCTCCTACAAATGTAGACAGTCCGATAAATATTTTTTATCGGCCCACCACTCTTTTTTGCCAAAAAGAGCAGTTCGGCAAAATCGCCTCCGACAAGGATCCAAACTTGCCAGCTCCCCTTGTCTTCTTCTTTTTTGCGCCTCTATCTTGGAAACATTATACATAAAATGTAAGATAATGTAAATTCTTTTGTAATATTTTTCATTTTTATGTAAAATAAAGACATGTTAGATAAATTACGTACATATCGGCAAGACTTGCATCAAATTCCAGAACTGGAGCTCGAACTTCCCCAAACACAGGCTTATCTGCTTAACGTACTAAAAGATATGCCTTGTCAGTTATACAGTCCTATTGGCTCCAGTGTTCTTGCCTTTTTTGATAATCATAAAGAAAAAACCATTGCCTTTCGCAGTGATATGGACGCCTTGCCGGTCGAAGAAAAAACAGACTGTCCCTTCAAAAGCAAGCACCAAGGGATCATGCACGCCTGCGGTCACGATGGACATATGGCCATGGCATTAGGATTGGCCGACTACTTAAAGGACAACTATTCAAAACTGGATGTGAATGTCCTTTTGATCTTTCAGCCTGGTGAGGAATCGCCTGGAGGAGCCAAACTATTGTGTGAAACCGGCTTTTTGGATACATTCCACGTTACCCAGATCTACGGAACCCATCTATGGCCGAATCTGTCAAAAGGTGTGATTGCGACAAAACCGGGTCCCATGATGGCTCGAAGCAGTGAAGTAAACATTGACATCCACGGCAAAAAAAGTCATGCGGCCAGCTATACGGAAGGAATCGACGCCCTGGAAATCGGCGCCGCCTATTTAACGGAAATCTATTCCCGGTTAAAACAGATCCCAACGCATGTTCCTTATCTTTTGCGATTTGGAAAAATGGATAGTGGAGAGATCCGCAATGTCGTCAGCGACCACACACGCTTGGAAGGAACATTACGGGCACTGAGCGATCCCGTTTATGATCAGCTGATCGAGCTTTTGAAAACGACAGCTAAAAAATATGAAGGTACATTTACCTTTGATATCAACGAAGGCTATCCTCCAGTGACAAACGATGAAGCCCTGGTCCAGGAACTGTTGACTTTCTTACCGGATATCGTTCTTTTAAAACATCATGAGATGATCACCGAAGATTTCAGCTGGTACCAGCAGTATGTCCCTGGTGTATTCTTTTTTCTGGGAACCGGAACCGGGATCCCTTTGCATAACGACCATTTTGACTTTGACGAAAGCATACTGGAAACCGGTGTTCAAAACTATATTCAAATTCTAGAACATTATAAAAGCATCGACTGATCGATGCTTTTATACTTTAGGCGATGTAACGATCAAAGCCATGAACACGACATCCTCACTGGTGTTGTTGATAATGGAATGACCGCGGCCATCCGGACAGAACAAATGTTCTCCCGGATGAAGAACCACTTCTCTTTCATTATTATCATTAATGGTAGGATGCCCGGAAAGAATGAAATAATCTTCTCCGTTTCCTTGATGAACATGATAACCCACCGAGCATCCCGGTTTCAATGTGATTCGTGCATATAACGTGTTGTATCCATGCATCTCTTCAGCGGTTAAAATATATTCAAAATGGACCGTTCCCTTTCCGTTTTGTACATTGTTTCGATCTTCTATACGCATACTATTCCCCTTTCACCAATAAAACCATAACGGCTTTTTGAACATGCAGGCGATTTTCGGCTTCCTCAAAGATCTCATCGGCATGATCTTCAAACACTTTGTCCGTGATCTCCTGTCCCCGGTAAGCGGGAAGGCAGTGTTGAACCATCGCTTTCGGTTTTGCCAAAGACATCAAATCGTCATCCACAGTATATCCCTGGAAAGCTTTCTGGCGAATCTCTTTTTCTTCTTCCATTCCCATGCTTGCCCAGGTATCCGTGATCACTACATCGGCATCCCGAATTGCTTGTTTGGGATCGGTCGTTAAAGAAAAACAAGGATAGTCTTTCGCAAAATCCAGGACTGTATCATCCGGTTCATAACCTTCTGGTGTTGCGACAGATACCTGCATGCCCGCCAAAAGGCCGCCGACGATCAAAGAATTAGCCATATTATCGCCATCTCCAATATAACACATCTTCAGCCCTTCCAGATACGAATAATGTTCACGAATGGTCATCAGATCCGCCAGTACCTGGCAAGGATGGCAATAATCAGTCAATCCGTTAATAACAGGAATCGAACCATAATAAGCCAGATCTTCCACTTCTTTTTGATCAAAGGTCCGAATCATGATCATATCCAAATAGCGGGATAAGACCCGGGCTGTATCCTGGATGGGTTCTCCTCGCCCAATTTGCAGGTCCTTACTGGATAAAAACAGAGCCTGGCCTCCCATTTGATAAACACCGGTTTCAAAAGAGACGCGGGTACGAGTGCTTGATTTTTGAAAAATCAGCCCCACGCTTTTTCCTTCCAGATAGCGATGTGGAATGTTATGTTTTCTTTCGTATTTCAACTGATCCGCCAGGTCCAGGATCTCCAGAAGTTTTTCCCTGGTCAGATCTTGCATCTTTAGTAAATGTTTCATGAAAACACCTCCCTAAAAGCCTCTACGGCAATATCGATTTCCTGCTTAGTAATGATCAGCGGCGGCAGAAGACGGATCGCATCTTTACCGGCCGTCAGTGCCAGCACACCGTGTTCTCGTAACTGACGAATATAAGAAGCTCGTTTGTCAGGATCGACAATGACTCCGATCATCAGCCCCTTTCCTCGAACCACTTTGATATTTCTCGAAGAAATCGAACGAAGCCCCTTCATAAAATAATCCCCTTTTTCCTTGACGGATTGTAGGAATTCCGGCTGATCCACAATATCCAAAACCGTAACCGCTGCTCTTGTACTTAATGGATTTCCACCAAAAGTTGAACCATGCGTACCTGGAATCAAGACATCGGCACATTTTTTATTGACCAGAAATCCACCAATGACTACACCGCCGCCCAGGCCTTTGGCCATGGTCACGATATCTGGTTCAATGTCATATTGCTCGTAACAAAACAAGGAACCCGTTCTTCCGATCCCGGTCTGAACTTCATCAATTGCGACCAGGACATCTTTTTCCTGACAAAGACGTACAGCCTCCTGGACAAATTCTTTTTCAAGCGGAAGAACACCGCCTTCTCCCTGAATCATTTCCATCACGACACAGCATACAGTCTCATCCAGCTTCTCTTTAAATGATTCGATATCGTTGGCAATCACATAATCAAACCCTTCCGGGAAAGGATAAAAATACTGGTGAAATTTATCCTGGCCAGTGGCGGTCAGCGTCATCATGGTTCGCCCATGAAACGATTGCACCAGGCTCAAGATCTTAAAACGATGCTTTCCATAGCGATCCGATGAATATTTTCGCGCCAGCTTGATCATTCCTTCATTGGCTTCTGCGCCGGTATTGGCAAAAAACATACGGGACATCCCGGTGGATTCAACCAGATGTTTGGCAGCCAACACCATGGGTTCGTTGTAGAAAATATTGGAACAATGCATCAGTTTTGAAACCTGGTCCTGCAAGGCATTGACAAGAACAGGATGATTATGTCCCAGACAATTTACACCGATCCCTGATGTCAGATCCAGATATTTCCGATCCTGATCATCAAAAAGATAACACCCTTCTCCATGTGTCAAAAGAACATCTTCGCGACTGTAGGTCTGCATCACAACCTTGGATTCCAGGGATTTGATTTCTGAAAAATTCATAGGCTTCTTCCTTTCTAATAAAAGACCGTCCCCACGCCCTGATCACTCAAAAGTTCGATCAGGATAGAGTGCGGGATCCGTCCATCTTGAATATTGGCCGATCGAATACCTTGTCGTATTGCTTCTACACAGCATTGAACTTTAGGAATCATGCCTCCAGAGATGATCCCCTTTTTCTCTAAAGAACCGACCCGGGAAACCTGGATGGACGGAATCAATGAATCGGGATCGCCTGGATCTTCCAAAACGCCGCTGACATTGGTCAATAAGATAAACTTCTCTGCCTTTAATCCGATGGCGATCTTTTCCGCCGCCAGATCGGCATTCACATTATAGCTGACATCTTCATCGTATCCTTTGGCAACACTGCTGATCACTGGGATATATCCTTTTTCTAAAAGTTCCTGGACCAGAGTACAATCGACCTTGATGATATCGCCGACATATCCATAATCGGTGCGGTATATGTCCGTATGTCGAAGCGCCTGGAAGATCGAACCATCCAGGCCGGAAAGACCGACAGCTTTTCCACCTTGTTTTTCCAATAGGGACACAAGATCTTTATTCACTTTTCCACAAAGGGCCATCTGAACAAATTCCATCGTCTCCTGATCGGTATAGCGAAGCCCGTTAATAAACCTGGATTCCTTCCCTACTTTTTCCAGTAAACTGGAAATCTCCGGACCGCCGCCATGAACTAGAACCACATGGACCCCGACCATATTCAACAAGACAACATCCTGGATCACGGCTTGTTTGAGTTCTTCATTGACCATGGCATTCCCGCCATATTTGATCACAATGGTTTTGCCTCGGTATTTTTGAATGTAAGGCAATGCCTCTACTAATATTTTTGCGGTTTCATTTGGGTTCATGTTCGATAATCTCCATTGATCTTTACATATTCATAAGTCAGATCGCATCCCCAGCAGGTGACGCTCTTTGGGCCTGAATCCAGATCGATCCAGACCCGCACCTCATCATTGGATAAAATTTGTTTGGCCTGCTCCTCATCAAAGGACAATGCCTTTCCTTTCTTACAGACTTCGATTCGACCTTTGACAGATTCGAAGCTAACATTGACTTTATCAATATCAAAATCAACGCCGGCATACCCCATGGCACAAAGAATACGTCCCCAGTTGGCATCGCTTCCAAACATAGCCGCTTTAAACAAAGTGCTGGATGCCACGGACATGGCCAGTTTCTCCGCCTGAAGCTCACTTTCTGCATGTGTGACGCTTACCGTCAGCAATCGGCTGGCTCCTTCTCCATCTTTGGCAATCTGGATCGCAAGATTCTCCATCACCGTATGAAGGGCGTTCTTAAAGATTGCATACGATTCATTCTTTTGATCGATTTTGGAATGATTCGCCATCCCATTACAAAGAAGAGCACACATATCATTGGTAGAAGTATCCCCATCCACGCTGATACGATTAAAAGTTTTCCGGGTGATCTCTTTGAGAGCCTCTTCCAGTAAAGATTGTTCTATCTGAACATCACTGGTGATGAACGCCAGCATCGTTCCCATATTGGGATGGATCATTCCAGATCCCTTACAGATCCCGCCAATATGACACTCAGTTCCTTCAATTTCAAAAGAAACGGCATAGCTTTTAGGGCGTGTGTCCGTGGTCATGATCGCAATCGAAGCTTCTTTGGAACCATTCTCTTTCAAAGCGACCTGATCAATATGTTCTTCAATGCACTCTACCGGCAGTCTTTGCCCAATAACACCGGTACTGCTGACAATCACATCTTGTTCATCAATGCCTAAATAATGCGCACACGCCCTGGCCTGACGGATCGCATTTTGAAAGCCATCGGGAGCACAGGCATTGGCATTGCCTGAATTACAGACGATAGCCTGTGCAACCCCGTTTTTCAAATGTTCTTTTGTCACTTTCAGACAGTCCGCCTTTACCCGGTTGGATGTATAGACGCAAGCAGCCTGACATTGGACCTGAGAATAGATAACGGCCAAGTCCAGTTTATCCTGTGATTTTCGAATTCCGCAATGTGCGCCTCCTGCCAAAAAACCTTTGGCAGCACACACACCTCCCTGAATTTGTTTCATAAACTCTTCCTATCCTTCCTTATAACCGTAAGCCCTTTGTTTCCTGGATTCCTAACATAAGATTCATATTCTGGATCGCGGCCCCGCAGGCCCCTTTTCCAAGATTGTCGAACACAGCGCTGACAAGAACCTGACGGTCATTGCCGCTGACAACAATTTCAAGTGTATCCTTATCTTTCATGGAATTTGCCGAAAGATAGCCTTCATCCTGGAACAGGACACGCACAGTATCCTGAGGATAAAAAGATTGATAGAAGGAGTAAATCTCTCTGGCGTTTCCTTCAAGCATCACACTTGTCAGCATACCGCGGTAATAATCATTAACGATGGGTACAAACAAAGGTTCTCTGTTTAAATGACAGATCTGTTTCATTTCTTTTAAATGCTTATGTTCCAAGGACAAGCCATACAAACGAGGCGCCTGTAAAAGTTCGGTTTTATGCGTCTGGTATTCTTCGATCATCTTTTTTCCGCCGCCGGAATATCCAGTCAAAGAAGTACAGCGGATCAAAGAAGAAGAGGATACGATCCCCTTTTGAACCAAAGGATACACAACGCTGATAAAACCGGTGGCATGACAGCCTGGATTGGCAACACGATAACTGGAAGCAATGGCCTCTTTATGTGGAGGCGAGAGTTCAGGAAAACCATAATCCCATCCCTCTTTTGTTCGGTGCGCTGTAGAAGCATCAATTACTTTTGTATTGTCCGGAATCCAGTTCATCGCTTCTATGCTGGCCGAATCCGGTAGGCATAAAAAGATCAAATCCGCTTGTGCCATACATTCCTGACGAATGAAATGATCATGGCGCTTATGTTCGGGAATGATCAACAATTCAATGTCATCCCGCTGTTTTAACCGGTCGAATATTTCCAAACCTGTCGTTCCATACTGGCCATCGATATAGATTTTAGATCGATTCATGAATCTCACACTCTTTCAAAAACAATTCCAAATTTTGGATCTGTCGTTTTACTTCGTCTGGACTGGGTCCTCCCAAACTGTTTCGTTTGGTTACACACGTGATCAAGTCTAAGGCTTGATAGATATCTTCTTCAAATAAAGAAGAAAAACGGTGGAATTCGTCCAGATCCAAATCGTTCAGCGACTTTTTCCGATCAATGGCGTAGCTGACCATTTCCCCGGTGATCTTATAGGCATCCCGGAACGGCATTCCTTTTCTTGTCAGATAATCTGCACAATCGGTCGCGTTGATATAGCCTCCCAAAGCTGCCTGATGCATATTTTCTTTATAAAATTTGGCTGTTTGAAGCATGGGAATCATCACCTGCAGGGAATGGATCACGGTGTCGAGAAGATCAAAAAATGCTTCCTTATCTTCCTGCATGTCTTTGTTGTAGGCTAGACACAATCCCTTCTGCATCGTGAAAAGGGTGAGCAAATCCCCATAAACGCGGCCTGTTTTCCCGCGGATAAGTTCACAGACATCCGGGTTCTTTTTCTGTGGCATAATACTGGAACCCGTCGAAAAGGCATCATCCAGTTCCATAAAGCCAAATTCAAAAGAACACCAGAGTATCATTTCTTCACACATCCTTGATAGATGCATCATCAAAATGGAAGAAGCACTGCCGATCTCTAAACAATAATCCCGATCACTGACGCCATCGATAGAATTGTCACAAGGTTTTTCAAAGCCCAATTCACGGCACGTAAAATACCGGTCGATCGGATAGGTCGTGCCAGCCAGGGCTCCCGATCCTAAAGGCATTTCATTCATCCGATCGTATGCATTTTCAAAGCGCTTATAATCTCTGTGAAACATATTGCCGTAGGCCATCCAAACGTGGGCCAGTGTTACCGGCTGTGCTCTTTGAAGATGGGTATAGCCGGGCATGATCGTTTCCGTATGCATTTTTGCGCTTTCACAAAGCGTTTGAATCAGACTCCCGATCAATTTCTGAATGATCTTGACATTTTCCTTTGTGTACAGTCGAAGATCCACAGCTACCTGATCGTTACGAGAACGTGCTGTATGCAGCTTTTTGCCTGGATCTCCGATTCGCCGGGTCAGTTCCTGTTCCACAAACGAATGAATATCTTCGGCCCCTTCCATAACCAGTTTTCCCTGTTCGATATCGTTCAGAATGGATTTCAATCCGTTCTCGATTTTCAAAAGATCGTCATTGGAAATGATTTTTTGTCTTGCCAACATTTTGGCATGGGCCAGTGATCCCTGGATATCCTGAGCATAAAGGCGAGAGTCAAAAGGAAGCGACGCATTGAGCTGATCCAGAAGAACATCGGTTTCTTTTGAAAATCTGCCTGTCCATAGTTTTGCCATTATTCGACTCCTGGAAAATTTTCCACTTCTTTGGCCTTGATGGCTCTCACTTTTAAAGGAAGACCAAATAAGTGGATAAAACCGGCAGAATCACTTTGATCGTAACAGTCATCTTCATCAAATGTCGCCATTCCGGCACTATACAAAGAATATGGACTGGTTACAGAAACAGGAAGAATATTTCCTTTATACAGCTTTAAGACAACGTCGCCCGTGACCGTTTCCTGAGTGCTGGTCACAAATGCACTCATCGCCTTTCTTAATGGGGTGTACCATTGTCCGTTATAAACAAGATCGGCAAACTTCAAGGCCAGCGACTGTTTAAAGTGCTGCGTTTCCTTATCCAATGTGATTTCTTCTAATTTTTCATGCGCCTTATATAAGACCGTACCACCCGGGGTCTCATACACGCCACGGCTTTTCATTCCTACCAGACGGTTCTCCACAATGTCCAAGATCCCGCAGCCATTGGCACCGCCTAATTCATTCAACTTTTCAATAACCTGTGTCGGTGTCATCGTAACATCATCGACTTTGACCGGTACCCCTTTTTCAAATGTAATCTTGACCATCGTAGGAGCATCCGGTGCATTTTCCGGAGACACACTCATTTCTAAGAAGCCAGGTTTATTAATCGGCGCTTCATTGGCAGGGTCTTCAAGATCCAGTCCTTCATGGCTGAGATGCCATAAATTCTTATCTTTGGAATAGTTGGTTTCTTTGTTGATTTTTAAAGGAATATGATGTTTCTCGGCATAAGCAATTTCCTTTTCTCTGGAATTGAGTTCCCAGAATCGCCAAGGGGCAATGATATCGATTTCCGGTGCAAAAGCCTGAATCGCCAGTTCAAAACGAACCTGATCGTTTCCCTTTCCTGTACAGCCATGACAAATCGCATCCGCACCTTCCTTTTTGGCAATCTCTACGATTCTTTTGGCAATAATAGGACGGGCAAAGCTCGTTCCTAACAGATATTGTTCATAGCTTGCTCCTGCCTGCATGGTAGGAATGATATAATCGTTTACAAATTCCTCGGTCAGATCTTCAATATAGAGTTTGGAAGCTCCTGTTTTCAGTGCTTTTTCTTCCAGACCATCCAATTCGGTTCCCTGTCCTACATTGCCGCTGACCGCAATGATCTCAGCACCATAGTTTTCTTTCAGCCAGGGAATCAATACCGAGGTATCCAACCCGCCTGAATATGCCAATACGATTTTTTTATATGTTTTCTTTTCCATGTCCATTCTCCTCCATTTTTTTATTTTTTACTCATAAATACGATTCCATCGTCGGACTTTCTGTTTCATGATCGATCCTCCTCATAAAAAAAACGTCCTTAAAAAAGGACGTTGAACACGCGGTACCACCTTAATTCCATTTACATTGTAAATGACCCTCATCGATAACGCAGAATTGCGTCTATGCCTCATAAGATTTCGACATAGAAGCTCCAGGACACGTTCCAGAACATTTTTTATGGCTTGCACCATCCGCCAATTCTCTAGAAAAAAGAGGTTCTGTACTCCTTCCCTTCATCACTATGGGTCCATTATACATGTTTATGAAACATTTTCAAGTATATTTTCATTATTTTCATTAATTTTCATTTATATATAAAAAAAAGAGGTAATAAAATTACCCCTTGATTTGTGACATAACTTCTTCTGCGAAGTTTTCTTCACGTTTTTCGATACCTTCACCTGTCTGGTAGCGAACGAAGCAAACTGCGCTGCATCCGTTTTCTTTCAGGAACTGTCCAACTTTCTGTTTAGGTTCCAGGAAGTATTCCTGATCATTTAAGCAAAGATCTTTAAAGTGTTTGTCGACTTTCCCTTTCAAGATTCCCTGAAGTACATTTTCAGGTTTGTTTGCCATTTTTGGATCGTTCTGCATCATCTGTAACTGCAATTCACGTTCGTGTTCAACCACTTCTGACGGAATTTCATCCTGGCTTACATAAGCTGGAGACATAGAAGCTACCTGCATCGCAATATTTTTTGCGATCTGTGCATCCTGTGTTCCCTTCAATACAACAACGCTGGAGATCTTTCCACCCATATGCATGTATGTACCGAATACTTCATCATCCTGTTTTGTGATGACATTGACACGACGGAAAGAAATTTTTTCTCCAATCGTAGCCGTTGCGTTTGTGATCACATCTTCTACGCTTCCTTCCGCTGTGTTCACTTTTAAAGCATCTTCCAAAGTGGCAGGTTTTGCCTCTAAAAGTGCAGCCTGAAGAACATCCAATACGTGCAGGAACTGTTCGTTCTTGGCAACGAAGTCTGTTTCCGAGTTTACTTCGAAGATCACCGCATCATTACCCTGGCTTGCGACACGTGTCAGACCTTCAGCGGCGATACGTCCGGCTTTCTTCTCTGCTTTTGCGATTCCCTTTTCACGGAGCCAGTCAACAGCTTTTGCGATATCTCCATCGCATTCTGTCAGGGCTTTTTTACAGTCCATCATTCCGGCACCGGTTTTTTCACGTAATTCTTTTACTTGACTTGCGGTAATAGCCATGATTATTCTCCTTTTCTCATCTAATCATTATTCAGCTTCTGAAGTTGTTTCCTCTGCAGGAGCTTCTTCTTTTGTTTCTGGTTTTGCTTCTTCTTTTTGAGCTGGTTTGTTGAAACGACGGTTACGGCGTTCGAAGTTTCTCTTACGTTTTTCTTCGATACGCTGACGACGTCTTCTTTCGTTTTCCGCAATCTGCTGTTCAACGTTTTTGATTACGTCATCCATCGTTACATCTTCTTCTGTATTGTCCAAGAAAGCCAGTTCAAGAACGCCGCCCTTGGCATCTACGATGGCATCGGCCAAGATCGTCAGCACCAATTTGATAGAACGAGCCGCATCATCGTTAGAAGCAATTGGATAGGTTGCATCTTCTGGATCACAGTTTGTATCCAGCATCGCAAATACAGGAATACCTAATTTTTTGGCTTCTGCTACGGCATTGTGTTCTTCTTTTGGATCCACAATGATCACAGCATCCGGCAGTTTCTTCATTTCTTTGATTCCGCCTAAGCTGCTTTCCAGTTTTGCCTTTTCCTTGCGCAGGTTGGCTTGTTCTTTTTTCGTATAGACTTCAATTTTTCCGCTGGCTTCCATCTCTTCGATCTCAACCAAACGTTTAACACGTTTCTGGATCGTACGGAAGTTCGTTAAAAGTCCGCCCAGCCAACGTTTGTTGACATAGAAAGAACCTGAACGTAATGCCTGTTCTTCTACGATTTCCGCAGCTTGTTTTTTTGTACCTACAAAAAGTACTTTTCCTCCGCGTTCACTGATTGCTTTCAATTCTGCATAAGCATCTTCGATCTGTTCGATCGTCTGGTTTAAATCTACGATATAAACCCCGTTACGGCTGGTATAGATGTAAGGTTTCATCTTTGGATTCCAGCGGCGAGTCTGATGTCCGAAATGTACACCATTCTCTAACAATTTCTTCATTGATACAATTGACATAATAGTCCTTCCTTTCCGTTACTCCTCCATCATTTCGAACGAGTGCAACACTTAAAATGCACGGGCACCCGAATCCATGATGTGTGTATTTGCGCTTTCACGCTTGTTCATAATACCATGTCAAAGACCCGATTTCAATGGACTTTTTACCTTTTTATGCCCTGATTGGCCAAAGGATGCGCTTTTTGATATTCTTTTAAAAGTTTTCCGGATGACAAGTGCGTATAGATCTGTGTGGTCGACAGACTGGAATGGCCCAACAGCTCCTGCACGATACGGATATCGGCCCCATTATCCAGAAGATGGGTCGCAAAGCTGTGGCGAAGCATATGCGGATGTACGTTCATATGCATACCGATCTCATCGGCATGTTTTTGCATCAAGTACTGGATCGAACGCGGCGTCATCGGATTGCCACGAAGCGAAACAAAGACCGCATCGGTTGAACGGGCATATTTTTCCCAATACCGCAAACGGTATTCCTGAAACGCCTGAATCAGCGCCGCATAAAAAGGAACCAACCTTTCTTTGCTGCCTTTCCCTTTGATGAGTAAAAAGCGTTCCTGAAGATGGACGTCTTCCCAGCATAGATTGACGGTTTCACTCAAACGCAAACCACAGGCATACATCAAAGTAAATATCATACGATCCCGGATAGAAGCGGGTTTGGAAAGATCGTACGAATCCAAAAACGTTCGAATCTCTGAGACAAATAAGAAATCTGGGATCTTACGATTGTTTTTGGGAGCGTGTATAGAAACCATCGGATTGTTCTGGATACCGATATATTCATTTAGATAACGATAAAAAGAACGGTATGTACTTAACTTTCTTGCGATCGTCGAATTTTTGGCCAGAGAACCATCCTTTAGCTGGCGGCAGTTTTTTAAAAAGTCCAGAAAAGTCAGACGATCCACTTTTTCAAAATCATCGATGCCCTGAGCCTGTAGAAAATCACGCAGCTGGTTTAGATCTCGACGATATGCATCCATCGTTTTTTCCGATTGCGAATGCTGATGATAGACATACTGCAGAAAGCGTTCGATCAACTCATCCATTGACTATCTCCGAAATCTGATCGATACGTTTCAGCGCCTGCTCCAGGATCTTTTCCTTGCGAACTGATTTTTTACATTTCTCTGTTAAAGATACAATACCGAAATTGGCATTCATCGGCTGAAAATGCTCCGGTGTACAATGCGTGATATAGTGAGCCTGACTTCCCATGATACAAGTATTGTCAAATACGATCGGCTCTTTTTTCTGGATAAACAATGCCATATTGATGCCCGCAATCAAACCGCTGGCACAAGATTCCACGTATCCTTCGACCCCCGTCAGTTGACCGGCAAAAAACAAATCCTCTCGTTTCAGTGACTGATAGGTTTCCCGTAACACTTTAGGAGAACAGATAAAAGAGTTTCGATGCATTACACCATAACGGGTGATCTTCAGATTCTCCAGTCCGGGAATCAACGAGAAAACACGGCGTTGTTCCGGCCAGGTCAAATGCGTCTGAAATCCTACAATATTATATAAAGAACCTGCTACATTATCTTGTCTAAGCTGAACGACCGCAACCGGATGATGCATGCTGTCTTTTTCCAGGCCCACAGGCTTCAACGGTCCAAACAACATGGTTTTCTTTCCGCGTCTGGCCATTTCTTCGATTGGCATGCAGCCTTCAAAGACCTTGAGTTCAAAATCATGCATCTTTACACATTCGGCATGGATCAAGGCATCATAGAAACGGTCAAACTCTTCCTGATCCATCGGGCAGTTGATGTAGCTGGCCTCGCCCTTGTCGTAACGCGACTTAAAATACGCTTTGGAAAAATCAATGGAATCTTTTTCGACAATAGGGGCAGCCGCATCATAGAAGTGAAGCGGATCCTGGCCCAAATATCGATCAATTTCCTGTGCCAGAGCATCACTGGTCAAAGGTCCGGTACAAAGAATACAGGGTCCTTGCGGAATTTTCGTGATTTCCTCACGGACCACTTCAATGTTTGGATGGTTTTCAAGCATCTCTGTAATTTTCTTAGAAAACAAGGTTCGATCCACAGCCAGTGCACTTCCGGCAGGAACGCTTGTCTGATCCGCAACGCGAATCACTAAAGAATCCAACCTGCGCAGTTCTTCCTTCAAGATCCCTACCGCATTGTTCAAGGCATTGGAACGAAGCGAATTGGAACAGACAAGTTCGGCAAAATCTCCACTATGAAAAGCCGGACTTTTTTTATCCGGCCTCATTTCGATCAGTTTGACTTTGATTCCTCTTTTGGCACATTGCCAGGCTGCTTCGGATCCGGCAAGCCCGGCGCCTACAATCGTCACTTGACTCATTTATTCTTTGTCTCCTTTTTGATATATCGGCATTTTGGATAATTGCTGCAGCCAATAAAGGTCGTTCCAAACCGGGATTTTCTCTTAACAAGTTCATGGCCGCACTCCGGACACATTTCACCGGTCGGTTCCGGTTTTGCCTTTTCTTTAAGAGGCACGATCGTTTTACATTCCGGGTAATTGGAACAAGCCCAGAAAGGTCCGTAGCGTCCTTTTTTGATAACCATCT
This sequence comes from uncultured Faecalicoccus sp., assembly GCF_944327125.1. Taxonomy (GTDB): domain Bacteria; phylum Bacillota_I; class Bacilli_A; order Erysipelotrichales; family Erysipelotrichaceae; genus Faecalicoccus. The sequence continues at coordinate 12,337 of NZ_CALVGO010000010.1, read as the reverse complement.
TCGCCCCGCAGTTTGGACAAAGCTTTTCTTCCTGCGGCTGTTCCTGATTCATTGGCTCTTCTTGATTTTCTGTATACCGGCATTTCGGGAAATTGATGCAGGATATAAACTTTCCATACTTTCCATTCCGGTATACCAGCTCTCCGCCGCATTCCGGACAGACTTTTCCTACCCGTTCCAATTCCTTTTTAGGCATTTTCGTATAAGCATCTTCGACCAATGGAGCAAACTCATCATAGAAAGTATGCATATACTCGATTGGATCGATATGTCCTTCGGCAATCTCATCCAGGGTATTTTCCATATTGGCTGTATATTCGACATTGATTACACTCTTAAAGTATTCCTGCAGTTTTTCATCGGTCAAGATTCCCTGCTCGGTAGGGAAAAAGACTTTTGTTTTCGTTGTTTTATCCGGATCCTGCATCAATTGCGAATAATCTCTTTTCTGAAGTGTATCAATGATCATCGCATAGGTGCTTGGACGGCCAATCGATTTTTCTTCGAGTTCCTTGATCAGTCTGGCTTCTGTATAACGGGCCGGTGCTTCGGTAAAATGCTGTTTGGCTTCCACCGGAACATCATGAAAAGTCTCTCCCTTTTCCAGCTCAGGAAGCAAATCATCTTTTTGTTTTTCATACTTGCTGTAGGCCTTGAGATATCCGTCAAAAGTCAAAGCCTGGCCGGAAACTGCAAATTCACAGCCATTGCAGTCAAACTTCACGTTGGTCACGCTGAAAACGGCATCGCTCATCAAATACGCAACCGTACGGGCATAGATCAATGAATAAAGACGATGCTGTTCCGAAGAAAGATACGGCTTGACTCTTTCTGGCGTATTTAAAATATTCGTAGGACGTATCGCTTCATGGGCATCCTGTGAATTCTTAGAATTCTTGGCATGAACCTTTCCTACATATTCTTTCCCATATTCTTGTTCAATATAAGACAAGGCGTCTTTAACAAACAAATCGCTCAATCGGGTCGAGTCACTACGCATATACGTGATCAAACCTTCCATCTGGCCCCCTAAATCGATACCTTCATAAAGTTTCTGTGCAATGCTCATGGTCCTTTTGGCACCAAATCCCAGCTTGGTGCTGGCTTCCTGCTGCAGTGTCGACGTCGTAAAAGGAAGGCGGGCCTGTTTTTTCTTGGAGCGGTTGGTCAAAGATGAGATCACAAAAGGAGCCTGACATCTTTGAACGATGTCTTTTGCCTGCTCTTCCTTTTGAAGTTTTGGTTTTTTTCCGTCTACTTTATTCAAAACAGCCTCAAAATTCTGACGGCCCTTTTTCAGATCCGCATGGATCGTCCAGTATTCTTCCGGTTTGAAATTCTTGATTTCTTTTTCTTTTAATACGATCAAATGCAACGCCACCGACTGCACACGTCCGGCCGATTTGGACTGAATCTTATTCTGTAAAAGCTTGCTGAGCTTAAAACCGATGATACGGTCCAACATTCTACGTGTTTCCTGAGAATGCACCAGATCCATATCAATATGCGTCGGTTCTTTGATTGCCTCCAGAATGGCGGGTTTGGTGATCTCATGGAAAATGATACGTTTGGTCTGATCAAGATCCAGATCCAGCTCTCTGGCCAGATGCCAGGCAATCGCTTCTCCTTCACGGTCCGGGTCACTTGCCAGATATACCGAATCGGATTTTTTTGCCAGCGCTTTTAACTCTTTAACAGTGTCCTTTTTATCTTTACTGATTTTATATGTTGGTTTAAAGTCATGTTCCACATCAATCCCCAGTCCTTCTTTACCCGAAGTGGCAAGGTCACAGATATGTCCTTTACTGGAAACCACTTTAAAATCTTTTCCTAAATACTTTTCAATCGTCTTTGATTTCGAAGGCGATTCCACAATGACTAAATTCTTCCCCATGTCTTCCTCCAATTATTCGATAGTTATCAAACAATAAAAGTTTCGATTTGTCAATTATAATTCTTCCAGATCTTTTTGATTTACGATGATTTGCGCCCCGCTTTGAATCAAATAATTACATCCCTGGTATTCTGTATCTGAAAAAGCACTGGGAAGACAATACACTGTTTTTGACAGCTCCAAACATTGTTTGACCGTATGCATCGTTCCACTTTTGTACTTTGCCTGGATCACGATCAAACTTTTAGAACAGGCAGCAATCAAACGGTTACGCCACGGAAAATGTTTAGAGAGAGGCAAAACACCCATAGGATATTCACTGACAATCAAATGATCTTTGCGCATGATCTGATACAGTTCTGTATTTGATTTTGGATAGATTCGGTCGATTCCGCATCCGATAAATCCGATCGTTTTACGATCCAGAGCACATCGATGTGCCATCGCATCCACCCCTGAAGCAAGTCCAGAGACAACCACATACTTTTTCTTTACGATCTCTGCAACTGTCTGGGTATCCTTTATTGCCTGGGCCGTGCAGTTTCGGCTGCCTACGATACCGATGCCTTCTAAATACAGATACGACAGATTCCCCTGATAAAACAAGATCCAGGGCGGATAGCGAAGCCTTAGAAAACAGGACGGATAGTCCGAATCCAGGATGGTGATATACGGATAACGATAATGAACGATCTTATAGTCATCTTTATCCCGAATGGAATGGGCAATTTGAAACCAGTCGCCCTGTGTTTGCAGGGCATACCATAAAATAGCTTCTCTAGTGATTTTTTTCATATATATATATACGAAAAAAAAGGATAGAATCGACTTTCTATCCAAATAATTTGATTTCTAATTCTTTTTGAACCGGACCATAGGATCTTCGATGACAAGGAAGAACACCATATGTCTTTAAAGCCTCAAGATGGGCTTTTGTCGGATATCCCTTATGCTTCTTAAAACCATACTCCGGATACTTTTGATCCAGTTCTACCATGATGTGGTCTCGGGTGACTTTGGCCAAGATACTGGCAGCGGCAATGGAAATGGATTTGGAGTCCCCTTTTACGATGGCTTCATACTCTCCCTGATAAGAAGGCAACTTCATCGCATCGCTCAGACAATAATCACAAGGGGCATCCTTGGCAATCTGGACCATCGCATCCTGTGTGGCCCGATAAATATTTTTCTGATCGATTTCTTTTTCCGAAATCACAAGGATCTCAAACCATAAGGCTTCTTCCTGGATCTCATGAAAAAGGGCTTCCCGTTTCTTTTCACTCAGCTTTTTTGAGTCATCAATTTCAGGATGCAGATAGCCTGTCTCAAAAATACAGCCGGCCACAACCAGAGGTCCGGCAATCGGACCACGGCCTGCTTCGTCCATTCCCAGGATCAGAGGGTATTCATTCCAAAGTTCATTTTCCAAAGGATTACTGATCATCGGGCAGCTCCCAGGTCAGCGGACCTAATTTATCCTCACGGATATCTTTGACAAAGGAACGGACCAGACGATTTTCGTCGATCTGTCCCTTTTGAAGATAACCTCTTTTGCGGGCAATGTTTTCGAGAGTTTGCCATGGCGTCGTTTCATCCACTTGATAGATTGATGCCAGTAAACCCGGTTTTGTATCTAAACACCACTTGCAGGCATACATCGCCAACTCTTCGATGTTTACGACTTCATCGCGAATCGACCCCAAAAGTGCCAGACGAATCCCAATATCCTGATCATCAAATTTGGGCCATAATACACCTGGCGTATCCAGCAATTCCAAAGATGACGACAGTTTGATCCATTGAAGTGATTTGGTAACACCAGGGCGATCGGCGGTCATGGCCGCTTTTCGCTTGGCCAGAGTATTGATAAACGTGCTTTTCCCTACATTGGGAATTCCGCATACCATCGCTCTTAACGCACGGGGACGAATCCCTCGCCGCTTTTGTTTTTCAATCAACGCACTGCAGATTTCATTGGCTTTCTCGACCAAAACCTTAAAATAAGAATCATGGATCAGATCCAGCGTTAAAACGGTGCAGTTTTCTTTCTCTAACGCTTTTTTCCACAAGTCGCTTGCCTTGGGATCGGCTTTATCTCTTTTTGAAAGAATGATCAGACGAGGCTTATTTTGGATCAAATTCTCCAACATGGGATTTTTACTGGAAAAAGGGATTCGGGCATCCCGAATCTCAATCACAAAGTCTACTTTCTTTAAATTTTCCTCCATCTGACGTTTGGCTTTGGTCATATGGCCGGGAAACCACTGAATCTGTTTTTGATTTGACATGATGTGTCCTATCCTTTGATTCCAAATTCATCAAATGGAAGCAAGATCAAAGTCCCCACTCCATAGATCTGACTTTTCTTAATGACACCAATCGAACTGTCTCTTGAATCTTTGGAAACAGGACGGTTATCTCCCATCACAAAATATTCATCATCCCCTAAAGTAACTTCAGGGAAGTCTACATATTCAACGATGGTTTTTCCATCTTCACTTTTTGAAACTTGTTCGATCTGGTTGAAATATCCGTATTCCTCCCGACACTGTTCGATATAGTCCGGATCGATATAATCATCTTCCTCAATGATGGTTCCATTGATATAGATCTCGTCATCAATACAGGAAACTGTATCTCCCGGCATTCCAATAACTCGTTTCACGATCTGGATCTCCTGCATAGATGATTTGCCCTCGTCATCGGTGACTTCTTGTTCCGTGGTCACAACAACGATGTCATAACGATCGATTTGCGATAACCAGGCGCTGGCCAGGTTGGTAAAACCAAATTCGCCATCCTGCAGTGTAGGATCCATACTTTTTCCATTCACTTTGATAGGATGGGCAATAAAATTCATAAAAATCAGTATGACAATTGCCGTAATCGCAAAAACCTTGATAAAGCCAAGGACGTCTTCTAAAAGAGTTCTTTCATCTTCTTCGTTATATCGATAAGCTGCTTTTTTTTCACGTTTGTTCGCTTTTCTCATTTTCTAAACCCCATTTCGTTTCTATTGTGTATTATACACTAATCGGCAAAAAGAAAAAATGCCGATTTCTCGGCATTGAATTAGCGTACTTCTTTAAGACGAGCAGCTTTTCCGGAACGACCGCGTAAATAATGCAATTTATTACGACGAACCTTACCGTTACGAACCACTTCAATTTTATCAACGATTGGTGAATGCAATGGGAATTTACGCTCAACACCTACACCATTGGACATTTTACGAACAGTAAATGTTTCAGAAATACCGCCGCCAACTCGTTCAATGACAACTCCTTCAAAAACCTGGATACGGCTCTTGTCCCCCTCTTTGATACGTACGTGTACACGAACGGTACTACCAGAGCGGAATGAAGGAATATCCGTTTTCAGCTGTGATTTTGTGATTTCGTTAACTAAATTTAAATTCATCTTTGTTCCTCCTTTTCTTCCATACGGCTAGCTTGTTCATTCACACATCGTGTCAGCGGAACAATACCGTGCAATAATGCTTCAAAATAATATCATAGTTGATCTTCGTTTTCAATCATTTTTGAAAGAAATGTTCGATCTTCCTCGTCCAGATCTGCGGTTTCCAGTAAATCAGGACGATGGAGCCATGTGTTCTTCAGAGCCATTTGCCGGCGCCATTTTTTTATATTGGCATGATGCCCGCTCAACAAGACATCCGGCACCTTTTTCCCATCATAGATTTCAGGACGAGTATATTGCGGATATTCCAGTAAACCGTTGGAAAACGAATCGTCTTCAAAACTATCTTGACGAATCGTGCCCGGAAGAAGACGAAGGATCGCATCACACATCACCATGCAGGCGGGTTCTCCTCCCGTCAGTACAAAGTCTCCTAACGAAAGCTGCATATCCACATAGCTTCGAATCCTTTCATCGAAGCCTTCGTAGTGTCCGCAAATAAAAATCAGATGCTCCTTTAAAGCCAGATCTCTGGCAACGGCGTGTTTAAAGGTCTTTCCCTGAGGGCTCAATAAGATCACCGTACTTTCCGGCGTGCGTACACTGTTTAACGCATCGATCACCGGCTGGCACATCAATACCATTCCGGCCCCGCCTCCATAGGGAGTATCGTCCACATGGCCATGTTTTTCCTTGGTAAATTGACGAAAATCAATGCATTCGAACTCGAATTTTCCAGCGGCATAGGCCCTTCCGATAATGCTGGATCCTAGCAGTGTTTCAAAGTATTCGGGAAAAAGCGTCAACACGGTAATTTTCATCGGAGCCCCTCCATGTCTTTAAAATAAATAATACGGTTTTCTTTATCTACATTGGAAATAAAGGCAGGAACAAAAGGAAGCAGGAATGAAGACTCTTCGTCTTGAACGCGCAATACGATATGCGTTCCCGTTTCAAGGATATCCACCACACATCCGGCAGAAATTCCTTTTTCATCGATAACCTGACAATCCATCAGCTCGTGATAATAATAGACGCCTTGTTCCAAAGATGGAAGGTCTTCTTTTCGAATGAACAAATCAAATGTTTTATATTTTTGTGCCTCATCAATATCTTTGATCTCTTCAAATTTCGCATAGCCAAATCCTTTTTGCATGCGAAAACCAGTCACCGTTAATGGCTTTCCATCCTTCAGATATAAAATTCGCCCCTGACGGAAACGATCCTTTACATCATCGGTCGTCAGATAGATCTTGCATTCCCCTTTTAGTCCATGTGTATTGATAATCGTACCCACTTTGATCATAAATCTCACCCTTAAAAAAATTAGGATGTTTTCACATCCTAGTATGCTTCAAATTTAACAGAAATCCTTTTCTTTGTATCTCGTGCGGCAATCGACATCATCTGACGGATGCTGGTTGCCATCATGCCTTTTCGGCCGATCAGACGAGCCACGTCTTCACTGTTGGCGTAGACATACAACAACACTTCATTTTCATTGGTGCTTGTCATTGTCTTTACAGAAAGTGCATTGGCATCATCAACTAACGGCAGGCAAAGATCCATTAATGTTTTTTCTAAATCTACCATTACTTCTTAACCATTTTAGATTCGTGGAATTCTTTCATGATCCCTTCTTTAGAAAGGATAGAACGAACTGTATCTGAAGGTTTTGCACCATTGTTCAGCCATTTCATGGCCAACTCTTTATTTACAGTGACTTCAGATGCGATCGGGTTGTAAGTTCCCACTTCTTCAATGATTCGTCCATCACGAGGACTTCTGGAATCTGCAGCTACGATACGGTAGAAAGGACGTCCCTTTTTACCCATTCTTTTTAAACGTAATTTAACCATATATAAATACCTTCCTTTTCGTTGCCTAGACAATTTATCATAACAAAAATAAAGTGTCAAGCATTTTTGCTTGACATTCTATTTTTTCTTCTTCTTTTTCTTGGACTTCTTCTGCTTCTTGCTGCCCGCATGTTTGCTGGTGCCCTGAAGGCCGCCCCCTCTTTGCATTCCCTGCAAAGCACTCATATTCGGCATTCCGCCAGAAGACATCATCTTTGTCATCATCTGCATCTGTTCCAGCTGAGAAATCAGGCGGTTGACTTCCATCACCTTTACCCCAGCCCCTCTGGCAATACGTGTTTTACGGCTTGCCTTCAGACAGGATGGATTTTCACGTTCGTAAGGTGTCATAGATTCAATAATGGCACGAGAACGCTTGAAAGAATCATTCATCTTTTCATCATCGATCTTATTGACCATTTTTCCCAAGCCCGGAATCATCTTCAGCATATTCTGCATGGAGCCCATCTTCTGCACCTGACCAAACTGATCCAGCATATCGTTGAACGTGAAGATTCCTTTTGACATACGGTTGACCGTTTTCTTCTGGACTTCCATATCCAGTTTTTCCTGGGCCTGTTCCACCAAAGTAACGATGTCCCCCATGCCAAGAATTCGATCGGCCATACGGTCTGGATGGAATTCTTCCAGGTCCTCCACTTTTTCTCCGTTGGATACAAACAATACCGGCACATCGGTTATGGAACGAACCGACAACAAACCACCGCCGCGGGCATCGCCATCCATCTTAGTGACTACGAGCCCTGTAATGGAGAGCTTTTCGTTAAATTCACCGGCAACAGTGACAATATCCTGCCCCGACATGGCATCCACGCTCAAGAGAATATCATCCGGCTCAACGATGGCCTTCATTTGTGAAAGCTCATCCATCAATTCCTGATCCACATGCAGACGACCCGCCGTATCAAAAATCACAAGGTCTTTTTGTCTTTCTCTGGCATAGGCCAAAGCCTGTCTGGCCGTTTCAACCGCATTGACCGATACGCCTAAAGAGAATACCTCTACATCGATGGAAGCCCCTAAGGTCTGCAGCTGTTCAATAGCCGCCGGGCGCACCACGTCACAGGCTACTAAAAGCACACGTTTTTTTAACTTGTCTTTACAGAATCGGGCAATCTTGGCACTGGCTGTTGTTTTACCAGTCCCCTGAAGACCCACCATCATCAAAGTGGAAATACCGCTTTTCTTCAAATTCAGACGGGCATCTCCATCCCCAAGCAATTTCTGGATCTCATCGTGAACGATCTTAACGACCATCTGTCCTGGATTGACAGAGTCAATCACTTCCTGTCCTAAAGCTTTTTCTTTAACAGAGGCAATAAAATCTTTAACGACGGTATAGTTTACATCCGCTTCCAACAAAGACATGCGCACTTCCTTGAGCATGTCGTTCATATTGGATTCCGTCAGTTTCCCCTGACCGGTAATATTCTTCAGCGCTTTGCTTAATCGATCACTTAATGATTCAAAAGCCATTTTCTTCACTCCAAACTAATTATCGAACGGCCTGAAAAGCCAGTCTTGGCTCATTGACCTCTAACAATACGATCGTTCCTGTATGAACAAATCCATTTCTCTTTAAAAGATTCTGCATAGGTTGATTGTCCTCATGCGTATCCATACGAAGATTATGGATTTTCTCAAAACAAGAATCGATGATTTTCTGACCCACATGAGGAACCCGTCCTCTTGTGGCAATGCGATGGATCACTCCATAAGGCTCATCATTGAGCCATTGTCCATCAATTTTCTTATAGTTGGGATCTTCCCCAATAAAAAACACAAAACTGCCTTCGACTTGTCCATCGATCTCATAGACATACAGCCGGTCTTTTTCCATATCCTTTAAGAGAATCTTTTTACTTGGATAGCCTTCTTTCCATTGTGTAGGATTGCCCGAAGCCCTCATAAAAGCACGAGCCCTGGCATAGATTTCCATCAAGACATCCATATCTTCTAATGTCGCGTGTCTTACAGCCATTCGTTAAACTCCTGGGCACTTTTCTTGGACCACCCGTAACGCACTGCACAAAGATTCTTAAAAAGTTCATAGGCCAAATGTGTAAAAGGATTTACGTTTTTCCAGTTTACAGAACACGGTGTATATTTCGGTCTTTCTTTTTTTGTGTAATACATAAAGATTGTATATAAGATCACAAAATCACTATTGACCAAATGCGTGTCGTATTTAAAGTTCTCTTCCGGATAGAGTCGGTGCAGATAATTTTCCTGATATTCATACGCCCGGCGCATATCGTAAGCCTCTTCCAGATCCATATGATGGGTCAAAGAACCCGTATGCTGAACATAGTGATAAAAACGCTTCGGCGTACACCCGATCCGCGCAGCATTGTTGATGGCCTTAAAGATCGTATAAGTATCTTCAAAACCACGCAGAGATTCTGGAAAACGGACATTGTCAAAACAAGACTTTTTAAAAAGCTTGGCCCACGGATAGTTGTTCATCCCTTTGTTTTCAGCCAAAGAGCGCAGTGCTTCCATCTTCGTCAAAACCGGTTTTGTTTCCACTTTACGGTAAAACGACCCCAATCGATAATCCATCGAATAACCGCAGCAAACGATGTCACAATCTCTTTGGATCATGATGTTCATCATGGTCTCCAATGTCTTGGGATGAATGTAGTCATCACTGTCCACAAACATCACATAGTCACCCGAAGCATGTTCCAATAAACGATTTCGTGTAGTGGAAATACCGGCATTCTTATAGTTATATAAACGTATACAGTCATGACGTTCTGCATACTTCTGTGCAATCTTTTGGGAATGATCCTTCGATCCGTCGTTTACGATCACGATTTCAAAATCTTTAAACGTCTGTCCTAATATAGAATCCAGGCATCGAGAAAGGTAATCGCCTACATTATATACAGGAACCAGAATACTGATCATAGAAAGTCCTCCTTAGCTAAAAAGCATTTTTAAAACTTTCTTTAATAGTTTATTAAAAATGCTAACACAAATCAATAGCCAAATTGTCCACGCCATAACACCTGCTAAGTCGATATTTAAGCGTGAAAACTGCATTTTATAACCCACTCCAGCAGAAATCGAAGTTAAGATCTCTGCCATAACCACGACCTTGAACCCCAGTGATGAACAAGTGATCCAGCCAGAAGAAATCGCCGATTTCAATTCCGGAACATACACGTATTTGATCTGAGTAAAAAGAGACTGCGGATAAATGATCAAAAAATCATGTCTCTTCATTTGAATGTCCTCAATGGATTCAGCCAGATTCTGATAAAAAATTGGAAACAGCAGCAAAAAGGAAACCACATAGATGCTCATTTCCCGATTGATCCAGAACAAAAGAAGAATCACAAAGGTCACATTGGGAATACTTCTTATAAAAAGAAGAATCTGATCAAAATAAGGGCGAACGCCTTTATAGTGAGTCATGACAAACGAAAGAACAAAAGCAAACAGAAAGGACAATGTCACCGAAAAAACAACACGTATCAAAGTGATTCCCAAAGACTGATACAGTTCCGTAGAACAAAGCTGTGAAACCATTGTTTGTCCTACCAGAATGGGATCTGGCAATATGATCGAATTATCGATCACATACGAAGCCAACAGCCATATAATAAGAATCGTCAATAAAAATCCTATCCATTGTCTCAATCTCATAGCTTCTCCTTCCTGTCTTACTTTTTCTTTTCTAAAAGGCACACCGTCTCGACATGCTGGGTCTGAGAAAACATGTCAAAAGGCTGCACCGATACGATATGATATACCTGTTTTAATTCCTTCAAATTCTTTGCCAGGGTGGAAGGATTGCAAGAGATATAAATCAACTGTGACGGCTTTTTCTTTAAAATCGCCTGCCGCATCGAGCTGTCCAATCCGCTTCGAGGAGGATCCACGATCAGACACTCCACCTTGTCCCTGATTTTTAAAAACGCATTGGCCGCATCATCACAGACGAATGATACGTGTTCCAGATGATTGTTTCTGGCATTCTGATTGGCATTGATCACGGCATCTTCTATCACTTCGATTCCCAGTACCCGCTTGGCCTTGGAAGAAACCATCAGGCTCATCGCTCCAATCCCGCTGTAGGCTTCCACGATAAAACGGCAGGGCCTGACCAGACTTTGAACATAATCATACAGTACAACAGCCTGCCTCGTATTCAGCTGATAAAAAGAGCGCGGCAATAAATTCAATGTATACTGGTGAAGATGAATCTTCATATCTTTGTCTTTTGCCAGGTGTCGCATCGTTTTCCCAAAAATATCGATACTGGAATCCGTCTTGATGCTTTGCCAAATCGATCCAACCGGCTTTAACTGACTAACTTCCTGAATAAAGCTTTCCTCAAGATCCATGTCGCCCGTTACGAAGATCACCTGTACTTTTTCTTCAAATTCTTTTAAGACCAGAGTACGGATACCGGTTTTTGTCTTACTGTCATATTCCTTGAGATGGAATTGATTCATCAAACTTTCGATTTCTTGACGAACTATCTCCAAATTTTTCTGATGTACGATACAACGAGGCAAGGGAACAAATTGATTGGAACGATTTTGATACATTCCGATTCGAATCACTTGATCAACCATCTTGACGGGCAACTTGCAGCTGTTTCGATATCCCAGTACTCTTTCATTCTTGATGATTGGTGCTATCTTTTTTGTATAACCGGCATACTTGGCCAATGTCTGTTTTAAGATAGCCTCCTTCATCTTACATTGTCCCTTATAATTTACATGCATCAAGGAACAGCCCTGACATTCCTGAACCTGACAAGGGCGTGAATGCCGTAAATTGGATGGCTGTATAACGTTTTCCAATTTCCCTATCTCATATTTTTCTTTTTCTTCTGCAACAGAGAATTCTACCAGTTCGCCGGGAATCGCCCCATCGATAAACACAGGTTTGCCTTTGATATAGGCAATTCCTTCTCCGTTGATACCCCACTTTTTAATCGTTGTCTTCACACTTTTCTCCATATTCTAATTATAAAATCAAAAGTTAACGTTAAAGAATCCAAAGTCTTAACTTTTTCTAAAGATTCTTTTTTAGTTTTATAGCGGTAAGGCGTCATTTCTAACAGTTCCCACACCTCTTTGACCAAAAAAGTTTTCTTGATATTTCTTTCTTCCTGGCACACAAA
>NZ_CALVGO010000009.1 GCF_944327125.1 uncultured Faecalicoccus sp. | reverse complement strand
ATTCCACACCTTTATATAAAGGTCATAAATTGTAAATTTTATTCTCTTTGGTCCCCCTACGCTCCACCAATGTCTACAAAGTGCTTTAGATAAAGCGCTTTTTTTATTTTTTCTTTTCTAATATACTGTTTATATACTGTTTTTAGAGAAAGAAGTTTGATTTTATGGATATGAATGTAGTCAAAGACATCTTGTTTGATGTTCGTTCCATTGGACAAACACTGAACAAAAGCGTGGAGTATGAGATCAAGAATAAAAATGGAATCAAAGATCTCGTTACTTCAATGGATGAAGAAACGGAGATTTCTTTACGAAAAATGCTGAGGCAGTACACACCTTCTTGTTCCTTTATCGGAGAAGAGGGCGATGTACAATACAGTGATCATGTATGGGTCATCGACCCTATTGATGGAACGACGAATTTTATCAATTTGCAGGAAAACTACGCGATTTCGTTAGGCTATTATGAGAATGAAAAACCAGTATTGGGAATCGTATACGATGTTCATGAGGATGTGATGTACTGGGCTTTTCAGGAAAAGGCGTATGTAAATGATCGGCCTGTAAAGGATTTTCCTTCTATACGTTCGTTAAATGAATGTGTATTTGATGCTGGTTTATATACGCTCAATAAACATCCAGGTTTGATGGAACTCTATCATAAGACACGAGGCCATCGTTGTTATGGGTGTGCCAGTCTTTCCATTATTAAAGTGGCCTTGGGAAAGCTGGATTTCTATTGTTCGGAGCATGCCAAATGTTGGGACTATGCCGGCGGTGTCATTTTTTTAGAGGCTTGCAAAGGATGTTATTGGATATCGAAAGATTTCTTTACGTGTGAACCTTGCCTGGTGCTGGTTGCCCGGGATAAAAACATTCTGGAGGTTGTCGAAGAGGCATTATAAATTGTAACTTAAAAGAAAATCACTTTCGATGGTTCTCTGATTTTAAAGTTTAAAAAAGTCAAAATTTTGATGACAGGATTCATTAGACTTTAAAAGGGGTTTCATGTATAATGTATTTGGTTTTTCTTTATAAAAACTTAATCAGGAGGTATGAGTATGGATCCAATTACTGCTCTTATCTCGGGGATTATAGGCCTGTGCATTGGCGGCGGCGGAATGGTCGTTTACAATAAAGCAGGATTCAATAAAAGTCAGCAAGAAGCAAAAAGAATTTTAAAAGATGCCGAATCAGAAGCACAGGCTAAACTGAAACAGGCAGTTTTAGACGGTAAAACACAAGCTCACGATTTAAAGATCGAAGCAGAAAAAGACATCAAAGAAAGAAAACAGGAAATCCAGAATTTAGAAAACAAGTTATTGCGACGTGAAGATAACTTGGATTTTCGTGATGAAGCTTTGAGTCAAAAAGAGCGCCAGCTTACCGAAAAAATGCAGAAAGTTACTGATAAACTATCATCCTTAGAGAATAAAGAGAAAAAATTACAGGAACAGATCGACAATCAAATCGTCGTTCTGGAAGATGTTGCGAAAATGTCGCAGCAGGATGCGAAAAAGGAGTTATTTGCGGTCGTTGAAAAGAAGATGGAACATGAAACCATCGCCTATATCAAGGATAAAGAAGAAGAGGCGAAAAGTACGGCTCAGCAAAAAGCTCAAAATATCATCGCCCTTGCGATTGAACGTATGTCGCAAACAGAGACCCAGGAAAGAACTGTTAGTGTTGTAAGTATTCCTGGTGAAGAAATGAAAGGACGTATCATTGGACGAGAGGGTCGAAACATCCGTGCTTTTGAACAGGCAACCGGAGTGGAGCTCAACATTGATGATACTCCAGACCTAATTACGATCACATGTTTTAATCCGGTGCGCCGTGAAGTCGCACGACTGGCATTGGAGCATTTGATCCACGATGGACGAATCCAGCCGGGACGTATCGAAGAAGTGGTCAAGAAATATCAGCAGGAGATCAATCAGGAAATCGTGAAAGCGGGAGAAGATGCGATCTTTAAACTGGGAATTGGTAAAATTGACCGTGAGATCGTTAAACTGATCGGAACGCTGAAATATCGATTCTCGTATGGACAGAACGCTTTGCAGCACTCGCTGGAAGTTGCTTATTTAGCAGGAGCTATGGCTGCCGAACTTGGCTTGAACCAACAGATGGCAAAACGCGCCGGGCTTTTACACGATATTGGAAAGGCTTTAAACATTGAACAACAAGATGGATCTCATGTGGAACTGGGATATAAGTTCTGTAAAAAACACGGAGAAAAAGATGTTGTGCTCAATGCGATCCTTTCGCATCATGGAGATGTAGAGCCTAAATATTTGACCAGTCATCTTGTGATTGCGGCGGATACGATCAGCGCAGCTCGTCCAGGTGCCCGTAAAGAGAGTACACAGGCCTATATCGATCGTCTGGAAAATCTGGAAAAAATCGCATTGTCTTATGATGGTGTTCAAAGTGCCTTTGCGATCCAGGCCGGACGTGAGATTCGTGTTATGGTCAATCCGGAAAATGTGGATGATCTGACATGTATTAAACTGGCTCGTGAAATTCGTGATCAGATTGAGGAAGAACTGACATATCCAGGTCAGATCAAAGTCAATGTGATTCGTGAGATCCGTGCCCAGGAATTGGCAAAATAAGGAAACAATATGACGGACGAATCTCGTCCGTCATAAGTATAATTGAACAGTAAGTTATCCCTTACTACTTTGGCTTGAAACCCCCAAATTTAACGACTATACTAAATATAGTTAAATAAGGAGGAACATGAAAATGGCTGTTACTATTGATAAAGACACTTGCATCGGATGTGCTGCATGTGTTGGTGGATGCCCAGTTGGAGCACTTTCTATGGACGATGAAGGTAAATCTGTTTGTGATGAAGGTACTTGCATCGACTGTGGTTCTTGTGTAGGAACTTGCCCAGTTGGCGCTATTTCTCAGTAATAACTGAACAAGACGGAAAGCCAAGCCAAAGTGCTTGGCTTTTTTAATGGAGGAAAATACAATGAAACTACAACCAGATTGGCTGTTGCCAGATCTTGAAAAGGCGCGTAAGCGCACCCAGACCCCAGTTGCCCGTATCGATTCTTTTGTGATTCCTGAATCGGCAAAATGGATCGGGCGGTCGAAAAAATATTATATTTCTACTTATGGATGTCAGGCCAATGAGCGTGACAGCGAAACGATGGCCGGAATTTTGGATACTTTGGGATTTGAAAAAGCCGATTCTCCTGAAAGTGTGGATGTGATCTTGATCAATACTTGCGCCATTCGTCAAAATGCGACGGAGAAAGTGCTTGGAGAAATAGGAAACTTCAAAAGACTTTACCGTGAAAATGAAGATCTGGTGATCGGTGTATGCGGCTGCATGTCCCAGGAAGAAGGTTTTGTGGAAAACCTTTTGGCTAAATATCCCCAGGTTCGTTTGATCTTTGGAACACATAATATCCAGGATCTTCCTAGGATGCTTTATGAAGTGATGCACGAAGGAAAAAGAGTTGTTCAGATTTACTCCAAAGAGGGAGAGGTCTATGAAAATCTTCCGGTTCATCGTTTTGGCAATACCAAAGCGTGGGTCAATATTATGTATGGATGCGATAAATTCTGTACGTATTGTATCGTTCCTTATACACGTGGAAAACAGCGTTCCCGTACGATGGAAAATATTCTTGAAGAGGTGCAGGAACTTAAACATCAGGGATTTAAGGAAATTACGCTTTTGGGACAAAATGTGAATGCCTATGGAAAAGATTTGGATGAAGGAATCAATTTTGCGACACTTTTGGAAGAATGTGCCAAGATCGGCATTCCTCGTATTCGATTCACTACCAGTCATCCATGGGACTTTTCAGACGATATGATCGATGTGATTGCCAAATATGACAATGTCATGCCATTTGTTCATCTGCCTTTACAGTCAGGGGATGATGAAATTTTACGCCGTATGGGAAGAAGGTATACCAGGGAATCGTATATGGAGCTTTTCCAAAAGATCCAGGATCGAATTCCTCATGTCGCCATCAGTACGGACATTATTGTCGGATTCCCTAATGAAAGTGACGAACAGTTCGAAAATACGATCAAACTGGTGGAAGAGTGTAAATTTGACAATGCGTTTACCTTCATTTTTTCAGCTCGGCCAGGGACACCGGCTGCCGCTATGAATGATCCCATTGATCAGGAAACAAAATCGAAGCGTCTTGCACGTTTAAATAAGATCTGGAACCAATATGCCTTGGAAAAGAACAAAGCTTATGAAGGGCGTATTGTCGAAGTGCTGGTTGATGGATTCAGTAAAAAGGACAAACACGTTTACTCGGGGTATACAGACACCAATAAGCTTGTCAACTTTACCGGTGAAAACATTCATCCGGGTGATTTTGTCAAAGTTAAGATCACAAAGGGAAAAACATTCTCTCTGGATGGACAGGCAATATGATATAATAATACCAAATGATAATTTCTATTTAGAAAGAGGACTTATGAAAAAAACAGATAATAATCTATCCACAGAAAAAATCCGCATTTTTGCCCTTGGCGGTCTGGACGAAGATGGAAAAAATATGATCATTGTCGAAATTGATCAGGATATTTATGTCATTGAAGCCGGAATTAAATTTCCTGAAGAAAAAGAATCTTTGGGAATCGAATTCATTGTGCAGGACTTTACTTATCTGATCGAAAATAAAGACCGTATTCAGGGGGTATTTATTACCCATGGGCACGATGATGTTATGGGAGCCCTTCCGTATTTGTTGAAGAATGTCAATGCCAATGTGTATACTTCACCGTTTACCAGCAAGGCCATTCACAGAGTATTGAAAAAAGAACGGATCAAAGGTTCCAAGATCTATACCATCAAACGTCATGATACTAAAAAAATTGGAAGTCATAAGGTTGTTTTCTTTCCTGTGACGCATGCCTATCCTGGAGCTTATGGTTTGGCGATTCAAAGCTCGCAGGGATATATCGTTTATTCCGGAGAATTCATTGAGGATTACGACGACCTGGAAGATGCCTACCGCGGTGATTTCACCACTTGTTCAAAATTGGGAAATGAAGGGGTACTGGTTCTTCTTCAGGAGAGCAAAGGCGCTGAAAGAACCGGACATACGGCTCCGAATCATCGTATAGGAGATAAATTTTGTCAGGTTCTGGAACAAAATGACCATAAACGTGTTTTTGTCAGTTTATATACGCAAAGTGTTTATCGTGTCCAGGAGATCATTGATTCCTGTATTCAATACAAACGAAAGATGATCTTTTATACCCGAGAACTTCGGGAATTGGTTTCGGATCTGGAAGAAATGGGGTTTGAGATCCCGTCTTCGCTGATCCTGGATCCTAAAAAAGTAACAGAGGTCAAAGAAGACGTTGTCGTGATCATCAGCGGTCAGGGTAAATCTTTGTTCAAGACGTTATCCAACATTGCCAATAATGAAGTGGAAGAGATCGAATTTGATCAAAACGATGTTGTTGTCATTGCTTCGCCTGTGATTCCGGGTGTGGAAAAAGTGTTCAAATCCATGGAAAATGACATTTACAAAGAAGAAGGGCAGATCATTGTTCTGGACCGAAATGTTTTAAGTATGCATCCATCCAAGGAAGATTTAAAGATGATGATCTTCCTTATGAAACCTAAGTATTATATTCCGGTCAAAGGAGAGTATCGCCATTTATATATGAACTCACAGATTGCCTTGGAAATGGGTTATCGGCCAAATCAGATCATCTTACTGGATAATGGACAGGTCGCAACGTTTGAAAACGGAAAATTACGTTCCTGTTCCATGGAGCTCGATCTTCACGATGTTATGATCGATGGAAAAGAAAACTGGGATATGGCCGGTGTTGTATTAAAAGATAGAGAAATCCTTTCAACCGATGGAGTAATGATCCTTGCCATCGGATTGGACGCCAAGACCAAGAAGATCATCAATGGCCCTGACATTCAAACAAGAGGGTTGATCTATGTCAAGGACGCCGAATACATCTCAACCGATGTTGCCAAGATCATGGAAGATACGATTCAGCAGGCGGTAAAGGATAAAACGTATGATAATCTTACCGTTCGTAACGAGATTCGCGATAAAATCTCACGCTATTTGTTTAAACAGACTGCGAAAAGACCGATGGTCTTGCCAGTTATCTTAGAAATCAATTTGTAATTTTAAAGGAGTTGATGAAATGGCAGCCGCCAAAAGAAGTAAAAAAACGGCATCAAGAAAAAAATCAACCTCCGCAAAAAGAAAGACACAGGCATCCAAGACACAATCCAGACTTGCGCGCGTGTGTCTTCTATTTTGTGGCATTGCCTTAGGCATCATAGGAGCTTTTCACTTGGGGATCATTGGAGGTTTTCTGCATCAGTTTGTTTCGCTATGGACAGGATCACTGACTTTTATTGTTTTTATGTTAATGATTCTTGTCTGTGTGATGATATTGTTTAAGTTTGACTTCAAAAAGATTCCCGTCCGTTATTTCATCGGATGCTTGGTTTTGATGGTATCGTGGCTGATGGTAGAAGGGTTGCGGTCGATTCAAAATCAGGAAGCCTGGAGTGCTTTGATGCACATTTTCAAGAACTTCTTACCGATTCTATCGGGATCACAAAATACGACTTGCGGACTTTTTGGAGCTATACTGACAGGTCTTTTCTATATGCTTTTTGATCGGACCGGCTGTATTGTTTTGATCGTTTTGACCTTTGTCATGGGACTGGGACTTTTGTTTTATGATCTTGTGCTTTCTTTCTATAAAGAGCGTCAATCTATGCCAAAAGAAAGAAAACCAAAAACGCAAAAGAAAAATGTGTATTCGGATGAGAAGCCATTAAAAACGAAACAGTCGATGTTTATTGATGCGGATGATTCTCAAACTTTCATAGAGGAACCATCGGCTCCTATCGTTGCTGAACCAATCGAACCAAAAATCAGAGAAAAAGAAGCGGAAATGGTGGAGGAACCTTGGGAACCGGCTGAATATATTGCCAACGAAGAGGAAGCGTATGCCAATTATAAGCTGCCGCGAATGACGATCTTGAATGAAATGCCAAAGCGTTCCCGCAACAATCCCAATGCTCAATACGCAAGACAACAGGGCGAAAAGCTGATCGAGATCTTGCAGGAGTTTGGCGTCAATGCGACGCTGGTCCAGATCCATATTGGTCCGAGTGTGACAAAATTTGAGATTCGGCCGGAACTGGGGGTTCGTGTCAACCGCATCAGCAATCTGCAATATGATATTAAAATGGCTTTAGCGGCCAAAGATATTCGTATCGAAGCTCCGATCCCTGGGAAAAGTGCTGTAGGTATTGAAATTCCAAATGCAGAAAAAACACAGGTTCAGATGAAAGAGCTGATGGCCAATGTTCCTAAAAATCTCTCGGATAAGACATTGTTGTTCTGTCTGGGAAAAGATTTGATGGGAAACTGTGTTTATGGACAGCTGGATAAAATGCCGCATTTACTGATTGCCGGGGCAACGGGATCCGGAAAATCGGTTTGTGTCAATTCCATTATTTCCTCTTTCTTGCTTCGAACGCGTCCGGATGAAATCAAACTGGTTTTGATCGATCCAAAGAAAGTGGAATTTACACCTTATAACGACGTTCCTCATCTTTTGGCTCCTGTTATTACGGATGGCGATTTGGCTAATAAGGCTTTGAAGGTCATTGTTCAGATCATGGAACACCGCTACGATCTATTTGGTCATTTAGGTGTCCGCAATATTCAGTCGTATAATGATTATGTTCTAGATCATCCGGATGAAAGTTTAAAGCCCCTGGCTCGTATCGTAGTCATCATTGATGAATTGGCGGATCTGATGCTGGTGGCGGCCAAAGAAGTTGAATCCAGCATTCAGCGAATCACTCAGCTTGCCCGGGCTGCCGGGATCCACTTGATCGTTGCGACCCAGCGACCAAGCGTGGATGTTATCACGGGGGTTATCAAAGCCAATATTCCTTCCCGTATTGCCTTTGCGGTCAGTTCCAGTACGGACTCGCGAACGATTTTGGATCAGGCGGGGGCAGAACGGTTGCTTGGTTATGGGGATATGCTGTATCTTCCTAATGGAGAAACCACGCCTAAACGAATCCAGGGTGTCTTTATTCGAGATGATGAAGTCAGCCGTATTGCGCGCTATGTTAAATCACAGGCAAGTCCTCATTATGACGATGCCTTTATTCAGTTAAAAGATCTTCAAAATCAGGGAGAAGATGTCATTTCCGAATGTTCGGATCCTTTGTATGAACAAGTGAAGAATTTTGTGATACAATCTCGTAGAGCCAGCACTTCACTGATTCAGCGCAAATTTTCAGTGGGGTATTCCAGAGCGGCCCGTTTGATCGATGCTTTGGAAGAACAAGGAGTTATTGGACCGGCCAATGGGTCCAAGCCTCGTCAGATCCTGGTTCAGAATACGCTGGAAGATCCATTAGAAGAGTAGGAGGATAAAGGATGAATATATTTTTGAATTCGACCGGAAAACAGGAAAATACAAACTGCATTTCAAAAGCGGTCAGTTTAGGTGACTTTGTTTATGTCAGTGCTCAGACCGGTTCGGGAGAGACAATCGAAGAACAGACGATGACGGCCTGCAACAAGGTCATTGATGCGATTTCTTCGCTGGGCTTAAAAATGCATCATCTGGTGAAATTTACCGTTTATCTTAAAGATATCGAATTAAAAGAGGCGTTTTTAAAAACTTTCGAATACTTTTTGGAAGAGCCTTTTCCCGCATGTTCCATTGTTGAAGTTCAAGGCTTGGAGGATCATGCGTTGGTCTCCATTGAAGCACTGGGTGTCAATACACTTCGTTATGAACAAAGAAATACCGAAAGTTCCTGTTCCAACGGCTGTAAAGAGTGCTCAGGGCATTGCCATGACTAAATGTCTTTTCGTTTTAAAAAGCGAAAGATTTGATGCATTTGATTTTTGATCCTTTGCGGATGTTCACATTCCAGACATGTTTGATCCTTGAAATGGATTACGCATGTCTTATTTTTTTGTTCTATCGATTCGATTTCTTCATAACAGATCCAGATGTTTTGAGGATCTTTCATCGGTTTGATCGGGAAATAAATTTCATGGGGATGGACCTGAACCACAACGGGGATAAAGTTTTTTTGTTCCATTAATTTGGAAAAGGCTTTTTTTCGACCTTCCAATGTAGAACCATGAAGAATGCAGAGTTCATCAAAATAATGCTCCACACTTCGTGAACAGATATAGCTGGATCGTTCTTCTTTTACTGTACAGACTTGACTGGTTGCGTAGTTATAATAAATATAGTTAGCGGACATAAAAAAACCTCGCTTTTATTTTAGCGAGATTTTCTTAAGGAATAATTAAAGCCATGAAATTTTGTTTTCGGTGGCGGTCAAGATTTTCTGAATATTGGATCGATGTCGGTAGATGATCAAGATCATCATGATCCATCCGGCCAATACGATAAACAAACTGTCCATATCAAAGGCTAAGATTCGTGCGGTAATGTACATACAGCTGGTAATCGAAGCACCGATACTGGCTAAAGAAACATATTTGAAGATAAACAACAATACGATAAAGGATCCAAACGGTACTAAGGCATAGCTTACATCATGGAAGGTAAAGAACCATAGAGAAACAAGAAAGCCAAACATCGTACTGACGGCTTTTCCTCCTCTGAAATGCGCAAAGACAGGATAACAATGGCCGATACAACAGCTGACACCGCACCAGATACTGCACGATGTGCTAATCAAAGAAGCCAGTCCCATCGCAACCACGACCTTTAGAATATCGCAGGCAATGACAGAGATACCGGCTTTTTTTCCCAGTACTCGTCCGGCATTGGTACCGCCAAGATTTCCAGAACCATACTTGCGGATATCTGTTTTGTAGAAGACTTTTCCTATCACCAGGGCAAAAGGAATGGACCCTAAAAGATATCCTAATAAAATAGACAGAATTAGATAAAGAAAATTCATAATCACATCACCTTTTCATAAATATTCTAAACATTTTTTACAGAAATGTAAATTTAAAATCATAGGGTTTCCTTCATGTTGAAATCGTGCCCTAAAAATAAGGTGGAGAATGTATTTTCTCTTTGAATAAAGGGGATTTGATTGTTATAATATAAAATCGTGAAAGGATGATCACATGCCAAATAAGACATATGACGAAAACAGTATCGTAATCTTGGAAGGACTGGAAGCGGTCCGTAAGCGTCCTGGAATGTATATTGGATCAACAGACGCAAGGGGACTGCACCATTTAGTGTGGGAAATCGTTGACAATGCCATTGATGAGGCGTTGAACGGATATGGAAATTCTATCCATATCACATTGAATAAAGATAATAGTGTAACAGTGGAAGACCATGGACGAGGCATGCCGGTGGGTAAACATAAGTCTGGAGTCAGTACCCTGGAAGTCATTTTTACGGTTTTGCATGCGGGAGGAAAATTTACCAGCAGCGGCGGGTATCAAAGTGCCGGTGGTTTGCATGGTGTAGGGGCCAGTGTTGTCAATGCCCTTTGTTCATGGTGCAAAGTGACGGTTTATGATGGAAAAGATGTCTGGACGATGCTTTTTGAAGATGGCGGCAAAAAGATTGGCAAGCTTCAAAAAGTTGGAAAAACAAATCGAACGGGAAGTACGGTTCAGTTTTTACCGGATCCACGCATCTTTAAACAAAATCGTTTTTCTTATTCAAAGATCTGTGAAAGAGCACAGGAAGATGCCTTCTTATTGGAAGGATTGGAAATGATCGTAACGGATCTGAGAAAAGAAAAACGTGAAGAAAAATATCAGTATGAAAATGGCTTGCAGGCATTTATCGAGGAAATCGATAAGGATCATACACCGATGCATGCCCCATTGAGTTTTGAAGGGGAATCCAACGGGATCAAAATCAAAGGCTGTTTTCAATATACGGATGATTATCAGGAAAATGTCTTTAGTTTCACAAATATGGTACGTACCCGTGATGGTGGTTCTCATGAAACGGGGGCCAAGCTTGCCTTCACCAAGGCCTTTAATGAATACGCAAGAAAAAACGGCTTCCTCAAAGAGAAAGATAAAAGTTTTGAAGGGGCAGACATTCGTGAAGGCTTAACGCTGGTAATCAATCTGACGGTACCGGAACATCTGCTACAGTTTGAAGGACAGACTAAGGAGAAACTGGGAACACCGGAGGCAAAGACAGCCACGGAAGCAATCGTAGGAGAAAAACTGCGCTATTTTCTAGAAGAAAATAAAGAGATTGCCAATGTTCTTGTTCGCAAGATCGTGAAGGCGGCCAACGCTCGAAATGCCGCCAGAAAAGCTCGCGATGAAGCCCGTAAAGGAAAAGGGAAACAAAAAGCGGAGAAAGTATTGTCCGGGAAGCTGGCCAATGCCCAAAGCAAAGATGCCCGCCGTAAAGAACTGTATCTGGTAGAGGGAGATTCCGCGGGTGGAAGTGCCAAACAGGGCCGAGATTCCAAATATCAGGCGATTCTTCCTTTGCGGGGAAAAGTCTTGAACACGGAAAAAGCCAGCTTGGAAAATATCGAAAAAAATGAAGAATTAAATACGATCATCCATGCCTTGGGAGCCGGTGTGGGCAAAAACTTTAATGCCGAAGATTCCAATTATTATAAAGTGATCATCATGACCGATGCCGACGATGATGGGGCTCACATCCAAAACCTTCTTTTGACTTTTTTCTATCGTTATATGAGAGACTTGATCGATAAGGAAATGTTATATATTGCCTTGCCGCCTTTATATCGTATTGCGAAAGGAAAGCACGAATATTATCTCTATACGGATGAAGAACTGGATGAAAAGAAAAAGGAGCTGCAGTCGGGATATACGATTACCCGTTATAAAGGTCTGGGAGAGATGAATGCCAGCCAATTATGGGATACGACAATGAATCCTGAAACTCGAACTTTGATCTGCGTCACGATTGAAAATGCGATCATGGCGGAACGTCGGGTCCATGAACTGATGGGGGACAAGGCGGAACTGCGTCGAAGCTGGATCGAAGATAATGTTGTCTTTACTTTAGAAGACGATTATATCAAGGAGGTGCGCCATGACTAAAAAAGAGACTGTGGAAACATCGCATATCTTAAAAAACTCTTTGGAAGAGATCATGGCCGATCGCTTTGCGCGGTATTCAAAATACATCATTCAGGAAAGAGCACTGCCGGATGCCCGTGATGGACTGAAACCGGTACAGCGACGTATTCTATATGCGATGTATGAAGATGGAAACACTTATAATAAACCGTATCGCAAAAGTGCGAAAACGGTTGGGAACGTGATTGGTAACTATCATCCACATGGAGACAGTTCTGTTTATGATGCGATGGTCCGTTTATCCCAGCCTTGGAAAATCACGACTCCATTGGTTGATATGCAGGGAAACAACGGTTCCATCGATGATGACCCGGCAGCGGCCATGCGATATACAGAAGCCCGTTTATCAAAAATCAGCGATTTTCTGCTTCAGGATATTCAAAAAGATACGGTGGAATGGGCTCCCAATTTTTCGGACGAGAAAATGGAACCGACGGTATTGCCGGCCCGTTATCCCAATCTTCTGGTCAATGGGATCACGGGAATCGCAGCGGGCTATGCGACCAATATTCCGCCACACAATCTAAACGAAGTCGTTCAGGCTTCCATTTATCGGATCCAGCATCCGGATTGCACTTTACAAGATCTTATGAAGATCGTAAAAGGGCCTGATTTTCCTACCGGTGGTATCGTGATGGGAATCTCGGGAATCAAGGATGCCTTTGAACATGGAAAAGGCAAGATCATGATTCGTTCCAAGGTCCATATCGAACAGACCCGAACGATCAAACAGCTGATCATTACGGAAATTCCTTATGAGGTCATCAAAAGCCAGCTGGTCAAAAAGATCGATGACATTCGCATCAATAAAAAGATCGATGGAATTCTGGATGTCCGTGATGAAAGTGACAGAAATGGTTTAAAGATCGTTGTCGATTTGAAAAAAGACAGTGCCGATGAACAGATTTTAAATTATCTGTATAAAAACACCGATCTGCAGATTTCCTATAACTACAATGTCATCGCCATTGTCAATAAAGCACCGGTCCAGATGTCTTTGATCATGGCCTTGGATTCGTTTATTTCTCATCGAGAAGATGTGGTATTAAGAAGAAGCCGTTTTGATTTAAAAGCCAAACAATCCAGAGCGCATATTCTGGAAGGTTTGATCAAAGCGGTCAGTGTCATGGATGAGATCATTCAAATTATCCGCTCTTCCAAAGATAAGGCCGATGCCAAAAACAATCTCATTTCTCGTTTTGGTTTTTCTAAGGATCAGGCAGAGGCCATTGTCGTCATGCGTCTGTATCGTTTAACACACACCGATATCAAAGAATTGAAGGAGGAATACCAACTTCTTCAAAAAGAGATTGCTTATTTGAATGGGATCCTTCACGATTCGAAAAAACGCGATGCCCTTTTGATCCAGGAACTGGAAGAAGTCAACAAAGAATTTGTAACACCGCGCCGTTCTAAGATCCAAAAAGATATCGAAGAAATCGTTATTGATGAAAAGGCAATGATTCCTGATGAAGCGGTGATGGTGACTCTGACAAGAGATGGCTACGTAAAACGTGTCAGTCTTCGTTCCTACAATGCTTCATCGGATGCAATGACAGGAAAAAAAGACGATGACATTTTGATTGGGTACGGTCAGGCCAGTACATTGGACAATCTATTGTTCTTTACCAATCGGGGAACGTATGGGTATCTTCCGGTCTATACGATTGAAGAATCTAAATGGAAAGATCTGGGAAAACACTTAAGCAATTATCTGCGCATGGATTCTTCGGAGAAAATCATTTCCTGCGCATTAGTGCGCGATTTTGAGCTGGCTACCGACCTTGTTCTGGCTTCAAAATATGGAATGATCAAACGCTGCAGTATCAGGGATCTTCAGGTTTCCCGTGCCAATAAAACGATGGCCTGTATGAAGATTGGGTCGAAAGATGAGATGGTTCGTGTACAGATCACTGAGACAATGTCGGATCAAATCGTTTTATTGACCCGTCATGGATTTGCGTTAAGCTATCCGGTCGATCAAGTACCTTGCATTTCGACCCGTTCCAAAGGGGTCAAATCCATGAATCTTGAAAAAATGGATGAAATTGTCGATATACTGGTCGTAAGGGATCTTTCAAATCAGTTGCTTGTATTTACAGACGAAGGACAGGCCAAACGAATTCGCCTGGAAAATATTGCCACCTTCAAGCGTCCAGCTAAAGGAAATCGGATTTGTAAATGGATAAAATCCAATCCAAGTCAGATCCTTTTTGGCATAGAAGTCAGCGATTTGAAAAAAGAGATTGTAATTGAATCAAAAGATCGTCTTGTCTTTACACCGGTACAGATCTCTTTGATGTCTTGTGAATCTACCTTCTCCAATCCGTTTGGGAAACTGGAAAATTATTCCGTTCCTGTTGAATTAAAACGAATTGAAAACGGGCAATGGATCCATGATCAGGAAAGCGAACAACTTTCGTTGTTTGAGGTATGATATGACAAGATCCACCGCAAGCTTTATTTGTCTTTTGGTTGCCGCCATATGGGGAGGCGGATTTATTGCCACGGATGCGGCGCTGGATACCTTTGATCCGTTTACCGTTCTATGGATCCGCTTTTTAGGCGCTGCTCTTGTTTCCTGGATCATCTTGTTTATTAAAAAAACTCCTGTCAATAAGACCGCTATAAAAAAAGGATCCCTTTCTGGAGTCTTCCTATATCTGGCGTTTGCGTTTCAAACCTTTGGTCTGGATTTGACAAATACAGGTCAAAACGCTTTTTTGACCGCTGTCAACGTTGTGATCGTACCTTACATTGCCTGGTTCCTGTTTCGCCGAAGGCCCCAATCTTTGCAGATCCTGGCAAGTTTTATTTGCTTGATTGGAATTGGTTTTCTATCTTTGACAAAAGGCAGTTTCCATTTCTCTTTAGGGGATGGGTTTTCTTTGATTTGTGCGTTCTTTTTTGCCTGTCATTTTATATCGTTGGAATATTCAACCAAAGGACAGAACGTCGCTTTGATCAATGCGATCCAGATGACCACGGCAAGTATTTTATCGATTCCTGGGTGTTTCCTGTTGGAAACGATGCCGGCCGAAGTTTCTGCTTCGGCAATTATGAGCTGTTTATATATGATTCTTATTGCCACCTGGTTAGCTTTTCAGCTGCAGACTTTGGCGCAGAAATATATCGATGCATCCAGCGCCAGCGTTCTTTTGTGCACGGAATCGCTGTTCGCCAACCTCTTTGGATTTCTTCTTCTGCATGAAGAAAAAACGTGGATGATGTTGTTGGGAGGCTTGTTGATCTTCCTTTCGGTTTTAATGATAGAAGGAGAGGGCGTATTCAAAAAAATCAAGATTTCAAGAGGTTGTCAAAAGGATAAAAAAATAGTAAGATATTGATTAGAAATAGTGAGGATGAATTATTTATGGGTTGGTCAAGTATTATTTTTACTTTAGTCGGAGTTGTGATTGGACTCATCTTAGGGTTTTATTTCACAAAGAGAAAATTTGAAAAAGAGTTAAAAGAAAATCCACCTATCAATGAAAAGATGATTCGTGCTATGTTCCTGCAGATGGGACGTAAACCGAGTGAAGCACAGATTCGTCAAATCATGAAATCAGTGAATCAAAGTCGTTAGCGAAGGTATCTTCGCTTTTTTTTTGCATAAGATAGAATTATTGTTCTTTATTATTTCTTCGTGTTCTGTTATACTTTTAGTGGTGATATTATGTTTGTGGAAGAAAGACAAGAATTGATCGTAAAAGAATTAATGGATAAAGGAAGTGTTCGTGTCAAAGAGTTAAGCGAGCGCTTTTCTGTGACCGAGGATTTGATTCGAAAAGATTTGAATGCTCTGGAAAAACAGGGAAAATGTAAAAAAATATATGGAGGCGCTATTTTAGAAAAAGAAAATGTCCATCGAAAAACAGCGGCCCAGCGAAAATCCGTGAATATTGAAGCAAAAAAGAAGATTGCGAAAACGGCAATGGATCAAATCAAGGAAGGAAGCATTGTCTTTTTGGATATCAGTACCACGGTCGTAGAACTGGCTCGTTTGATCGTCAACAAAAATCTAAGGATCACAGTCGTGACCAATGCATTGGAAGTTATCAATTTGTTTGCGAATACTTCCATCAATACCATTTTCATCGGCGGTGAGTTCGATTATGGCAAGGACGGTTTTGTCGGGAGCATGGCCGATGCCGTGTTGAGTAATTTCTACTTTGACTATGCGTTTATGGGTGTTGTGGCCATCGATATGAAGAACAATGCGGTCTATACATATATGGCTGCCGATGGCATTACCAAACAAACGGTTCTTTCACATTCAAAACAGGCTTTTTTACTGAGTGATCTGGATAAATTCAATCAAATTGGCAACTATCAGTATGCAGCGGTAAGTGATTTTGATGGGATCATCACAGATGTACAGCCATCCGCTCAAAATCTTAAATATGCACAAAAATATGATGTCAAAATCTATTATGAGGAGAACAAAGATGAATAACCGTATTGAAACCTTAAAAAATAAAATGCTTTCTCAACCGCGTTATGTAAGCATTGAACAAGCTTTGATCATCACAAGGACGTACAAAGAACATGAAGCTGATTCTATACCGATGAAACGTGCTTATTCTTTGTATAACGCTCTTCATGAACTGGAGATTGGTATCGAGCCCGAAGAACTGATTGTCGGCAACCGGACAAAAGGGGTTCGTTATGGCGTAGTTTTTCCCGAAAGCGGCATCTCATGGGTCAATGATGAATTGGAAACGATCTCTACCAGGGCCCAGGATCGGTTTTTGGTCCGTCCAAAAGACATTGAGACGTTCCGTAATGTCATCCTTCCTTACTGGAAGGGAAAAAGCCTGGAAGATGTATTGCGCTTGCGAGCTGGAAATGAAATTGATGCGATCAGTAAAGTTGTAAAGATCAATCAAAAAGATCATGCTCAGGGACATATTTGTCCCAATGTAAAAGAATGGCTGGAAAAAGGCCCCAGCATTCTAAAAAATGAGGCATTATCGCATTTGGAATCTTGTTTGCCGGAACAAAAAGATTTTTATCGATCGGTCGTTTTAGTGATGGATGGGGTAAAAGATTTTATGATGCGTTATCATGATCTTTTGATCCATGAATCTCTTTTAAATCCCAACCATGCATCCGACATGAAAAAGGTTGCCGAAATCTGTAAAAACTTGAGCCAAAGGCCGGCGCAAACGTTCCATGAAGCCGTTCAATCTTTGTGGTTCTTGTTTGTCGTGCTTCATATGGAAAGCAATGCTTCCAGCTTCTCACCAGGACGTCTGGATCAAACTTTATATCCTTATTATAAAAAAGACATTGAAGAATTACGGATCAACGATCGGGAAGCTTTGGAAATCATTGAATGTTTATGGTTAAAGTTCAATCAGATCGTTTATCTTCGCAATCAAAACTCCGCAAAATATTTTGCGGGCTTTCCAATTGGATTCAATATCGCGGTGGGCGGTATCGATGAAAAAGGAAATGATTTCTGTAATGAACTCAGTCATCTGTTTTTACAGGCACAGGAAGACCTTGGTTTGCCGCAGCCGAATTTGAGTGTCCGTCTTCATGAACATACAAACGATGAACTGTTGAAACATGCGGTGCGTGTCGTATCCAAGGGAAGCGGAATGCCTCAATTCTTTAATGATAAAGCTATTGTCCATGAAATGGAAAAGATGGGCATCTCTTCTAAAGACGCAAAAGATTATGCGATCGTAGGCTGTGTGGAACTGACGACCCAGGGGAATAATTTAGGATGGTCGGATGCTGCCATGTTCAATATGAACAAAGTCTTAGAGCTCACGTTGAATCATGGACGATGTTTGATCACCAATGCGCAATTAGGACCGGATTTGGGTTCTTTGACCACCTATAAGACTTTTCAAGAACTTGAGCAGGCCTTTCAAAGGATGATGTTGTTTTTTATTGATAAAATGATCCCATGTTGCGAAGAAGTCGAAAAAGCCCATATCGATATTCTTCCCACGGCTTTTCTAAGCGGTGTGATCGATGATTGTATGGAAAAGGGAATGGATGTGACCCAGGGTGGGGCTCATTATAATCTTTCCGGGATCCAAATGATCCAGGTGGCCAATCTGGCGGATTCGCTGGCTGCTATCAAGATGATGGTCTATGATCAAAAACGCATTCGTGCCAAAGACCTTGAAGAGGCTCTTAAAGATAATTTCCAGGGACAGGAAGTTATGCGTCAAATGTTATTGAATCGTGTACCAAAGTATGGAAATGATGTTGAATGGGTCGATCAGCTGGGGGCAAAATGGGCACAGTTTTTTAGAGACACCTTACGTTCCTACACAAATTACAGAGGCGGCCCTTATCATACAGGAATGTATACAGTAAGCGCCCATGTTCCTATGGGACACAATGTAGGCGCCAGTGCCGATGGCCGTTTATCACAGACGCCTTTGGCAGATGGGGGATTATCGGCTGTATATGGACGTGATCTCAAAGGACCGACAGCCGTATTGAAGTCGGTGTCTCGATTGAATGACGATTGCACCACCAATGGCGGTTTACTGAATATGAAGTTTTTGCCAGAATTTTTCAAGACGGAGATTGGAATTCAAAAATTCTGTAGTTTTTTGAGAACGTTTGTCGACCTGGAAATTCCTCATATTCAGTTTAATGTCGTTCGTAGAGAAGATCTGCTGGCAGCCCAGAAACATCCGGAACAATACAGTTCCTTAACGGTTCGGGTTGCCGGGTATACAGCGTATTTTACGGAATTGGCCGGTGATCTACAAAACGAGATCATCGCAAGGACATCTTATGACAATATCTAATCTGCAGGTCTTTGATATTAAGCGGTTTTCAACCCATGATGGACGCGGGATTCGAACCACAGTCTTCTTAAAAGGCTGTCCTCTGCGTTGTAAATGGTGTCAAAATCCCGAAGGGCTGTTCCCAAATAGACAAGTTTTATATATGGAGAATAAATGTATCCATTGTTTAAGCTGTGTTCATGCGTGCCAAAATCAGGGTGTACTTTTTCAAGATGGAAAGATCTTACTGGATCGAAAAGCTTCGGAAGACTGGGAAACGATTGTTGATGCTTGTCCGACTACGGCCTTACAATTTGATTCTGTTTCTTATTCGATTTCAGAGTTGATGCATGAAATCAAAAAAGATGAGTCTTTCTTCCGTTATGGAGGCGGAGTTACGATCTCTGGCGGGGAGCCTTTCTTACAGCCGGAAGGTTTATTGTCGCTTTTGACGGCATGCAAAGAAGAGGGGATTCATACCGCTATTGAGACAAGTCTTTACGTGAATCGAAAATGGCTGGAAAAAGCCTTGCCGTATCTGGACCAGATCTATGCGGACTGTAAAATATATGATGCCTCCATGCATCAAGAATGTACGGGTGTAGATAATGTCATTATTTTAGAAAACCTGCGTTATTTATTGACGTGTGCTAAGAAAGATCAAGTGATTGTTCGCACTCCGCTGATTCCCGGTATGACCGCCACAAAGGAAAACATTGAACAAATTGCTTCCTTTTTAAGTTCTATTTATTCTCAAGTGCACTACGAAATACTGAACTATAATCCTTTGGCAAAGTCAAAATACGCTTATTTGGATATGGAGTATTGTTTTAAAAAGAATCCGAAACTTTATAGCGATGATCAAATGAAGCTGTTTTATCAAATCGCAGGCGATGCCGGAATCTATAATCTTATCGTTGAATCTTAATTCTTTGATTTGCTTTTTGAGTATAACTTTAGTAAAATTGTTTCCGATGAGGGAGTAGTCTCGCATAGCGTGATTGTTCAACATACCCGAATTTTAATTCTGGACAATCTTAAAGACAAGACTCATTAAGGACCAGGTCCTTAATGGATCTTGTCTATTTTTATAGGAGGGAATCAGATATGGCTTATTATAACCAAAATGCCAGTGAGGTTTTAGAAACGTTAAACACTTCCATCGATGGACTGTCAAACGATGAAGTTTTAAAACGACATGAACAATACGGTCTCAACCAGATGAATCAAACCAAACCGAAAAGTCCGGTTGTGATCTTTTTTGAACAGTATAAAGATCTTCTTGTGATCGTTTTGATCTGTGCCGCCCTGATTTCGGCACTTTCTGGCGAATATGTCAGCACCGCTGTTATTTTGGTCGTTATCACGATCAATGCGATCTTAGGGACAGTACAAACTTTGAAAGCAAGAAAGTCGCTGGAAAGTCTGGCAAAATTGTCTACGCCGCATGTCAAAGTGATCCGTGAGGGACAGATGCAGGAAATCTCCAGTGATCAGCTGACAGTGGGAGACGTGGTCTCTATAGAGGCTGGAGATATCATTGAAGGCGATGGCCGTATTATAGAAGCGGCCAATCTTCAAATCAATGAAAGCGCCTTGACTGGAGAATCTTTACCGCAGGAAAAAATCATTGAAAGTTTAGATGGCGAACAACCGTTGGCTGACCAGAAAAATATGGCGTTCTCCAGCGGTTTAGTAACCAACGGAACCGGAAAATATATTGTAACCGCCATTGGTATGAATACCGAGATTGGACATATTGCCACCATGATTGAAAATGCCGAAGAGCGAAAAACACCGCTTCAAAAATCACTTGATGATTTTTCCGTAAAGCTTACCATCAGTATCTGTGTGATCTGTGCAGTCATTCTGGCCATCAATGTTGTTCTGGCGCATGAGAATATTCTGGATGCGTTATTGATTGCCGTAGCTCTTGCCGTGGCGGCCATTCCTGAAGCGCTGGGATCGATCGTTACCATCGTTCTTTCCATTTCCACACAGAAAATGGTCAAAGAAAATGCCATTATCAAACAGCTTAATGCGGTAGAAAGCTTAGGTTGTGTTTCCATCATATGTTCGGATAAAACGGGAACGTTAACACAGAACAAGATGAAGGTCATGGAAGTGTTTGCCAATCAGGAAGCTTTTCTTCCTGAGAAATTGAATGCGAATGATCATTGCCATGATGTGCTGTTAAAAGAGTGTCTTCTTTGTACCAATGCGATCTTACGGGAAGATACCCAGATTGGGGATCCAACAGAGATCGCCTTGTTGGAATTGTTTCATAATTACGGAAAGAAAGATGACGATTATGTTGTAGAAGCACAGCGTATCGACGAGATCCCGTTTGATTCGACAAGAAAGATGATGTCGATCAATTCCCATTATCACCTTTATACAAAGGGAGCGGTTGATGAATTGCTGAAACGATGCACGCAGATCTTGATCCACGATGTGAAACGACCGCTGACAAAGGAAGATATTGATACAATCTTAAAGAAAAACGAAGAATATGCCCGAAGAGGTCTTCGTGTTCTTGGCTTTGCCTATAAGAAAATGGAACCGAAACCACTCTCTTTTGACGATGAACAAGATCTGTGTTTTGTCGGTATGGTAGCCCAGATGGACCCTCCTCGTCCTGAAAGTAAAGATGCCGTTGATAAATGTCGTATTGCCGGTATCAAACCGATCATGATCACAGGAGATCATGTGATCACGGCCCAAAGTATTGCCCAGCAGATTGGTATCTTTGAGGAAGGCGATATCTGTTTGGAAGGGGCGCAGTTGGAAAAGATGAGCGAAGAAGAACTGGATGAAGTTTTGCCAAAGGTTTCTGTATATGCCCGTGTGGCACCAGAACACAAAATCCGTATCGTTCATGCCTGGCAAAAACGAGGAGAGATCGTTGCGATGACTGGAGACGGTGTTAACGATGCACCGGCTTTGAAACAAAGTGATATTGGTGTTGCGATGGGAATCACAGGAACAGAAGTTTCCAAAGATGCCGCCAGTATGATCTTGATGGACGATAACTTTTCTACGATCGTTAAAGCGGTCATCACCGGAAGAAATGTGTATGCCAATATAAAGAATGCGATCACGTATTTGTTGTCTGGGAACTTCTCCGCGATCCTGGCTGTGGTATTTACTTCCGTCACCTTTTTACCGACACCATTCACGGCTGTGCACTTGTTGTTTATCAATTTGATCACCGATTCTTTACCGGCTATTGCGATTGGAATGGAAAAGGGAACGGACGATATCCTCCGTCAGAAACCAAGAAAGAGTGATGATTCTATCTTGAATCGCAAGACAATGCTTCAAATTGGGCTGGAAGGCTTGATCATCTTTGCGTTTGTGATGACTGCTTATTGTCTTGGCCTTCAAACTTCACCGGCACTGGCCAGTACGATGGCCTTTGCGACTTTGTGTCTTTCCCGTTTGTTCCATGGATTCTCAAGCCGTTCGGCATTGCCGCTTTATAAACTGTCCATTAACGTTTATAGTTGTCTGGCTTTCGTTGTTGGTGCGGGATTGTTGATGCTGATCTTACTGGTTCCTGGTCTTCATGGATTATTTACGATTGCGCAGGATCTAACACTGAGCCATATTGGCTGGATCGTACTTTGTGCATTTGGTTCTTTTATCTGTGTTCAGATCGTACGAATCATCAAAATGAAAATGCATAACTAAGAGGCGAAATGTTCGTCTCTTTTTATATATTGGACTTATGGACGTTTTATGTCCTGGTTAAAGAAAGACGATTTGTTAAAATAAGAGCGTAAGGAGATCAAAGTATGAACACAATCAAAATAGGAAACTTATTAAAAGAACTGCGAAAAGAGAAACAGTTAACACAAGAACAGCTGGCGGAATATCTTAATGTATCCAGGAGAACTGTTTCCCGCTGGGAAACGGGATCCAATCTTCCAGACCTGGATCTTTTGATAGAACTTTCTGATTACTATAAAGTTGATCTTCGTGATTTGATCAATGGACAAAGGTCTATTTCAGATAACGAAGAACATATTGAAGATACGGTAAAGAAAATTGCCGATTATTCGGCACAAGAACAAAAAGAACGTTTAAAAATTTATCATATTTTGTTTTTAATGGGATGCTTCCTGTTTTGTTTCTATTTTCTTTTGCGATGGCTTGATTTAGATCACAATCCTATTGTGGAATTTATTGAAGGATTCTGTATGGGGGTTTCTTTTGGTCTGTTTATTCTAGGAGCTGTTGTAACTAGTTTAAAAGGCAGAAAGCTCTATTCAAAACTTTCGGCGAATACAAAATAAAAGATTGATATTTGAAGCGGCTGCTTGCTTTTTGATGATAAATCCGTATAATTTTAGATACAGCGATGAAAAGAAAGAGTACACAGATACTTTCTTTACAGAGAGCAGCTGGCTGGTGAAAAGCTGCAGGAAAATCTGTGGAATACACCTTGGAGCTTCTTTTGACGTAAGTCTGCGTTAAAGACTGGAGTGCATACTTTTTGTATGAAGTAAGGTGGTACCGCGTGCAAACGTCCTTATAGGAGGGCGTTTTTTTTATGGAGGATATGCGATGAAACTATTTGATGAATTAAAATGGCGAGGACTGATCGATAATGTCACAAGCCCGGAAGTAGAAGATGCGATCAACAATGAACAGCTGACATTTTATATTGGAACCGATCCAACGGCGGATTCTTTACATATCGGGCATTACAGCTCGTTATTGATGGCCAAACGTCTTCAGATGCATGGGCATCATCCGATTATGCTGGTTGGCGGGGCAACTGGATTTATCGGAGATCCTAAGGCCACCGGAGAAAGAAATATGCTGACACCGGAAGTGCTGCAGAAAAACTACGATGCTCTGCATGAACAGATCTCTAAGCTCTGGGGATTTGATATGGTCAATAACCTGGACTGGACCAAAGATATTACGATCATTGATTTCTTACGAGATTATGGAAAGCTATTCAATGTGAATTATATGATCAACAAAGAGACGGTCAAGAAACGATTGGATTCGGGAATCAGCTATACAGAATTCTCTTATATGATCCTGCAATCGCTAGATTTCTATACATTGTATAAAACCCGCAACTGTACAATGCAGATCGGGGGACAGGATCAGTGGGGAAATATTACATCGGGTCTGGAACTGATTCGTAAAAAGTGTGGAGCGGATGTAAAATGTTATGGTTTGACCATGCCGTTGATCACAAAAGCTGACGGAACAAAATTTGGGAAAAGCGAAACGGGAACGGTTTGGCTGGATCCTAAGAAAACAAGTCCATACGAGCTCTATCAGTTCTTGTTCAATACCGAAGATACAAAAGTGATTGAATACTTGAAAAAATTAACGTTCTTATCTGTAGATGAGATCAATGCGCTGGAAGTGTCTTTGAAAGAAGAACCGCATAAACGTGAAGCGCAAAAAGCCTTGGCAGCCAATGTCGTAAAAGATCTTCACGGAGAAGAAGGATTGGATTCGGCATTAAAGATCACGAATGCCTTGTTTAGAGGCTCTTTTTCAGAACTGAATGAAGAACAGAAGTTAGAAGCGGTTGCCCAAATGGATCAAATCAATTGTCCTTGCGGCTTGTTGCTGGAAGATGTGTTGGTTCAAACGCATATTGCTTCAAGCAAACGTGAGGCCAGAGAATGGATCAAAGGAAATTCGATTGCGATCAACGGAACAAAGGTTACCGATCCTTTGACAAAGATTTGCATCGAAAACTGCTGCGTCAAAGATTTTATGATCTTAAAGCGCGGAAAGAAAAATTATTACTGTGTTAAATTAGAAGAGTCGGATCATTAGGATATCCGACTCTTTTTTCCTTGCCATGTGTTTTCTTTTGCCATTTTTTTATCGATCTCATTGGTGACGATCGTTTTCTTGATCGTCCATTCTGGTTCAATCAAATCATCCGCCATGCCATCTCCGGTCAACCGTTCAATAATGCAGTCATAGGGCAGATATTCGAGCTGCCTTACAACGACATCGACGTATTCTTCCAGTGAGAGTATAGGGAAAGGAGATTCTTTGTATTTTTTGGCCAAAGCGGTGTTTTGTATCAGATGAAGCATATGGATCTTGATCGCATCAAAAGGATGTTTAGAAAGTTCTTTGACAGTATCGATCATCTCTTCTTTTGTTTCATAGGGTAAAGAATTGATAATATGGACACAGCTCTTGATTTGAGTGTTTTTGATCTTTTTCAAGGCCTCCCATACTTCATTTGTGGAATGACAGCGATTCAATCTTTGGATCGTTTTTTCATGAACGCTTTGCAGTCCGATCTCGATCCATGTTTCTTTTTCTCTGGCTTTATTCGCAAAATACTCTAAGACATCTTCCTCCAGGCAATCGGCTCTGGTTGCGATACAAATGCCTAAGACATCTTCTCGGGCATAGAATGGATCATAGATCTTTTTGATTGTTTCCAGATCGGCATAAGTATTGGTATACGATTGAAAGTAGGCAAATCCTAAACAGTTAGGCCATTTCTTTCGCATTCTCTTCAATCCTTGTTCATATTGCGTTTCCAGATCCTGATCAAATTTTAAAATACTGTCACCGCTTCCTTTTTCAGAACAGAAGGTACAGCCGCCAATTCCTTTTGTACCGTCTCTGTTTGGGCATGTAAAACCGGCGTTCAAAGGGACCTTGGCCACTTTTTGATTGTATTTCTTCTTAAAATAGTAACTGATCGTATAATATCTTTTATTGTCACAGGAATTTTTATAAGGATTGTTGTACATAACATCACCGGTATCATCCTATCATATTCCTAAAAAGGTTAAAACAAATAAAAAGTATAAATGAGAAAAACATCGATAGGTAAAGGCCGTTTCCTATTTTTTAAATTTTTATATACACATTTGGATGGAGGTATGCTATCATAGACAGGCATTAAGGGGACATATTGAGAAGGTTTTAGGAGGCTCATTTATGTCAGAGAAACGAAAGGATATCGTTCATGATATCCCGGATTACACATTAAGGATCACAAAACAAAAGGGGATTCGCATGCGTGTCAGTGCTAATGGACAACTTGTTGTGCACGCCAATCCATTTTGTTCTCAGGAAATTATAGATAAATACGTCTTAACCCATTATCATGAAATGTATTTCCAACTGAAACAGCCATCGGTTCGTCTTTTCGGGAAAAGCTTTCAGATTCGAAAGGTGATAGGAAATACCAATCATGTATCGACCTGTGACAACGAATTGATCGTGCAGGCAAGGGATGAAAGATCCATGGAGAAAGTATTTGAACAGTTTTTGAAATCAAATGCACAGGATGTTTTAAATGATATTTCGCAAATGATTTTTTTCCGTTTTCAGTCTTTTTCCTTGAAAATGCCTAAGATTTCTATTCGAAAGATGAAATCCAGCTGGGGTGTTTGTCATCCGGATAAAAATGAGATCACTTTGAATTTTGAGTTGATTCATTATCCTATCGAATTTATTGAGTATGTGATCTGTCACGAGTTTGTTCATTTGATCGAACCCAGCCATTCGACTCGCTTTTATACAATTCTTTCTGAATTGATGCCGGACTATAAACGCCGGATCGATCTTATCGAAACAAGCAATGAAAAACAGTATCTGATGTGATACTGTTTTTTTTTTATATTCTTCGGCCGACCACTTCGGCTATTTTTTTTCCTTTTTGGATCAAACTGGCATATTTGTCCGGTTTCAAACTCTGATCGCCATCGCTCCAGGCACACTCAGGATTATCGTGTACTTCAATGATCAAACCGTCAGCTCCTGCCGCAATGGATGCCAAAGACAAAGATTCAATAAGCTTCCAGTTTCCGGCGGCATGACTTGGATCAATGATGATAGGCAGATGGGTCTTTTCTTTTATAATGGGAATCACGGCCAGATCCAGAGTGTTTCGTGTCATGGTTTCAAAAGTTCTTATTCCTCTTTCGCAGAAGATCACATTTGGATTTCCCTCCGACATGATATATTCGGCAGCCATGATCCATTCACTGATCGTATTGGCAAGCCCACGTTTCAATAAAACGGGCTTTTTGGTTTTTCCCACCGCTTTTAATAAATCAAAGTTCTGCATATTTCTTGCGCCGATCTGTATCACATCTACATTCTCGATGAATTCGTCCAGATGTTCTACGGCCATCAGTTCGCTGACGACAGGCAATCCGGTCTGCTTACGGGCGATACATAAATCTTTGATTCCTTCGGTTCCAAGCCCCTGGAAGGCATACGGACTTGTTCTTGGTTTATAGGCACCGCCTCTTAACATGTCAGCGCCGCACTCTTTGACTTCTTTGGCGATCCGTGTAATCTGTTCTTTTCCTTCAACACTGCATGGCCCGGCAATCATGACGATCTTCTGTCCGCCTATCTGGATTCCGTTAACATCCACGATGGTGTTGTCAGGATGAAATTTTCGATTGACCAGTTTATATGGCTCGTCTACCCGCTGTACATTGGCAACGATAGGGTTGGCCATGACATTTTTTTCATCGACTTTTGTCGTATCGCCAACCAGTCCGAATACGTTGTAGTTTTCACCATAGATCACCGTAACTTGGAGACCCATATTTTCAAAGCGATGTATCAAATGATCGATTTGATCTTGTTTAGCGTCTTTCTTTAGCGTGATAATCATAAATTTTCCCCCTGTTTAAATAACGGCTTTTGTCGCTGTTTCGTGGTAAGCCTTGATGATCTCATCGACGGTTTTTTCCATTTCTTCATTGTTGAGCACGACAACATTGGAATATTTCTGATACAGCGGATATCTTTCCTTGTGCATGATCTTTAAGGCTTCCTTACTGGAAGACAGAGGACGGTTTGGATCGCTGGAAATCAGTTTATCCAGATCGCGGTCGATAAAGATCACGATCCCGTTCAGTCTAAGATTATCCATATTGACTTTATTCTTAATGGTTCCGCCGCCCGTGGCAATAATGACATTGTTTAATGTAGAAAGTTCCAGGGCAACCATCGATTCCAATTTTCTGAATCCGGCCTCTCCACTTTGTGCAAAGATCTCGGGAATCGGCATTTTTGCCTTTTCCACGACGACATCATCCAGGTCGATAAAGCGTTTATTCAATCGTTTTGAAAGGATTTGTCCGATAGAGGTCTTTCCCGCACTAGGCATTCCAATTAATACGATGTTACATTTTTCAATGAGAAGATCGTGAATCACTTCATCAATTTTATCATCACAGATGGTCTTTCCTGTAATCAGTTCAACGGCATATTTCGTTTGTGCTACTTCCATTTCAATGCCAATCACACGCTGGATCCCAAGTTCCTGGGCATTAAAACCTAACGTTGTCAATATAGGATTGTAGATCAAGTCAATGACGGTTTCACAATTAGAAAATAACGACATGGCAATAGGAGCGTTGGAAATGTCCGGAGACATGCCGACCGGTGAAGTGTTGATGACAATATCCGAGTTCAGGTGTTTCGCAAAGCATTCGACATAAGAGATGCTTCCATGACTTTCATTGATGTCCACGACATGGATTTCGCTTGCGCCCATTTCTTTAGCAACAACCTGGACCGCGGCGCTGGAACCCCCGTTACCTAATACCAGGATCTTTTTGCCTTTAAAATCTATGTTGTGGCGTTTGATCAAATAGTAGAAGGACTGATAGTCGGTGTTGTATCCGTAAGACTTTCCATCTTTGATTACGATCGTATCCACGGCACCGATTTTCTTTGCGTTTTCACTGGGGATGTCTACGTAATCATAAACCAGCTGCTTGTAAGGGAAGGTGATATTGATACCTTCAAATTTTTTCTCCTTTACAAACTGTATCGTTTCTTCGGGAGTCATTTCCTTCATTTCGTAATCATACAGACCAAAGGCATTCGATACGCGCTGGGTGAAATTACCTCTAAGATCCTGTCCAATCAAACCTGTTTTCATAATCTTTCTCCTTTAAAAAATAAAAAGTGTTAACTGAAACGCTAACACTTTGAAAAGCCCTGAATTTTTTTAATTTTCGCAGGGCTTTTTAGTTAAAAAAGTAAAAATAACTATTCGAAAGTATTTTCATGTAAAAATAATATCAATTTTTTCATTTAAAATCAATTATTTTTTCATTCGTTTTCAGGCTTTTGATTGTCAAAGGTATAATGCACCAAATAGTTGATAAATTTGTTGACAGAGGGGGTTAAATACCGATTTTTTAACGTGGCCATGTAGATGGTTCGATCTTCCAGTTTATTTTCGATTTTTATGTCTTTCACATCATATAACTTGATCATATCGATTTTCGGTACCAAAGCAATACCGTAATTGATTGCCACAAGGCCCAGGGCGGCAGAATCTTCAACCACCTCACACTGGATGGAAGGCTGGATTCGAACCGTTTTAAAGACCTGGTCCAGATAGGGGCGAAGGCCGGATCGATTGGAGTACAGGATCCATTTTTCACTGTCCTTTATTTTTGTGAGATCAATAGAGTCGTATTTGGCTAACGGATGATGTTTGGATACAACCAGTACAATTTCTTCTTTTACGACCGGAATATAGTTGATATCGTTGGTGTTTTCAACTTTGGAACAAAAACCGACATCAAAAGTTTGATCCCGTAAGTTTTTTATGATCGTAGGCGAAGTATTTTGATACAAGTTAAAATGGATGCCCGGGTGAGTCTTTAAAAATCGTTTCATTACATTGGGAATATAATAAGCTCCCAATGTATAAATAAATCCAAGGTCGATCGTACCAGAATCAACACTGGCCAGTGATTTGATAAAGTTATTTCCATGTTCGATTTCTGTAAGTCCCTGTTCGACATAGTCATAGTAAAATTTTCCGTATTTGGTCAGACGAATGTTTCTACCTTGTTTCTCGAACAAGGTCACGCCCAATTCATTTTCCAATTCACTGATCGCATGCGAAAGGGATGGTTGGGAGATGTTGAGCATTTCTGAAGCGTGCGTATAATGTTCCGTTTTTGCCAGGACCCGAAAGTATTTTAAGTAATTATAGTTCATGATTTAATTATACTTTAATCTATAGATAGAATCTATAGAAAAAGCTGTTTTTATTAATTGTTCATATGATATCGCTTTCATATAATATTGTTTGGAAATGGAGGAGAACTTATGCAGAAATACAATTCACTGTTTAGTCCTATTCAAATCAAAGACGTCGTAATGAACAATCGAATCGTTATGACGCCCATGGGAACAAACTTTGGTGAAACCGATGGAGGAATGAGTTTTCTACATATCAATTATTACGAACAAAGAGCTCAGGGAGGAGCGGGATTGATCATTGTAGAAAACGCTTGTGTTAAGTATCCGGAAGGAAGTAACGGAACTACACAGATTCGAATTGATCACGATAATTTTATTCCTCGCTTTTTTAAACTTTGTGAAAATGTCCATAAACATGGAACCAAGATTGCGATTCAGTTGAATCATTCCGGCGCCAGCGCGGTTGAAAGCCGTATTGGTATGCAGCCAGTCAGTGCAAGCAATCTGCCAAACAAAAAAGGGGGATCGATCCCAAGACAATTAAGCGTCGAAGAGATCGAATCGATTGCCGATGATTATGCAGCCGCTGCCAAAAGAGCTCAGATCATTGGATTTGATATGATTGAGATCCACGCAGGACATTCTTATTTGATCAGTCAGTTCTTAAGCCCGCTGACAAATAATCGTACCGATGAGTATGGGGGAACACCGGAAAATCGCGCTCGTTTTGCGAAACTGGTCATGGAGAAGGTTCGCCAGGCAGTAGGACCAAGATATCCAATCATTTTACGAATCAGTGCCGATGAAATGCTGAAAGGCGGAAATACACTGGAAGATACCCTGCAGCTTCTTGAATACTTCCAGGAAGAAGCGGATATGATCGATGTGTCTGCGGCTTTATCGGATTCCATTCATTATCAGATCGATGCCAATTATCTGCCGGATGGATGGAGATCTTATATGGCCAAAGCGGTCAAGGATAAATTCAATAAACCGGTCATGACAACAGGAAATATCCGTGATCCAAAGGTTGCCGAAGAGATCCTGGAAAAAGGGGATGCCGATTTTATCGGAATGGGACGTCAGATGATTGCCGATCCGAACTGGCCAAACAAAGTTAAATATGGAAAAGAAGACGAGATTCGTAAGTGTATCTCTTGTAACATTGGATGTGCTGGGCATCGAATTGGTTTGAATCGGCCGATTCGCTGTACAGTGAATCCTGCCGTCAATGCAGATGTTGATTACTATAAAGAAAAAATCAAATCTCCTTGCAACGTTGTAGTGATCGGAGGAGGAACCGCTGGCTTGGAAGCGGCATGTACAGCTGCCGAAGTGGGATGTACTACATTCCTGATCGAAAAAGAAGATCATTTAGGCGGTCTGGCAAGTAAGATCTCCCGAATTCCGGAAAAATACCGTGTGGCCTATTTCCCTGAATATTTGATCAACCGTGCGCGTAAATTAAGAAATCTGATTACATT
Source organism: uncultured Faecalicoccus sp. (assembly GCF_944327125.1). GTDB lineage: Bacteria > Bacillota_I > Bacilli_A > Erysipelotrichales > Erysipelotrichaceae > Faecalicoccus. Next base: position 7,388 of record NZ_CALVGO010000009.1, on the reverse strand, counting down.
CACCTCCATGGAAGCAACACTTCCATTTATTGAAAATCTGAAGCCCGATATCATTGTGAATGCGACAGGTTCTCATCCGTTGCTGCCGCCGATCAAAGGCCTTCATGAAAATTTGGATAAAGACAATAATAAAGTAAGTTCCATCATGAAAATGATGGATTCCATTGAAAAATATCCGGAAGATTGTTCAAATATGCATATCGCCGTAGTGGGCGGTGGAGCTGTTGGATTGGATGTTGTCGAATTTTTCGCAAATCGCGGTGCTAAGACAACGATTATTGAAATGCAGCCTCAAGTGGGTAAGGACCTGGATCCAGTGACCAAGTCCCAGGTTAAAGAAATGATCGAAAAACATCATGTCAACGTGATGGTGAATACGGCATTGCAGGAAGTTTGTGAAGATCACTTTGTCGTCAAGGTAAACGATGAACTTTCAAATATTGATTTTGATCTTGGATTTGTTTGCCTGGGAATGCGCAGTTATTCGCCAATCTATGCATCTTTGTGTGAACATTATAAAGATGAAAATGTAGATATCATCAACATTGGTGACAGTGTCAGAGCCCGTCGAATCATCGAAGGGGTTGCCGAAGGCAGAAATATATTGAGTGTATTAAGAAAAAGAGAACTTTTATAGGAGGAAATCATCATGAGTAAAATTACAGAACGAATTACAGGACATACAGAGCTGATTGGGCTGATCGCGTATCCGATTCGCCATTCAAAAAGCCCGACGATGCACAATGAAGCTTTTAAGAAATTAGGTTTGGATTATGCTTACCTTGCCTTTGAAGTGGATAATTCTACATTGGAAGATACGGTCAAAGGGTTCCGTGCTATGAAAGTTCGCGGATGGAACGTATCCATGCCTAATAAAACGGTGATTGGTCAGTATCTGGATCATCTGTCTCCTGCCGCTGAACTTTGTGGTGCAGTGAATACCGTTGTCAATGACAATGGTGTCTTGACTGGGCACATCACAGATGGAATCGGATTTATGACCGGCTTGAAAGAAAGCGGTGTCGATGTGATCGGGAAAAAGATGACGATTGCCGGAGCGGGTGGAGCCGCTACTGCCATCGAGATCCAGGCAGCATTGGACGGAGTAAAGGAAATCTCGATCTTTAACCGCCGTGATGAATTCTGGGCTCGTGCTGAACAAAACGTAAAGAACATCAACGAAAAAACAAGCTGTAAAGCCACATTATATGATTTGGCCGATCATGAATCTCTGCGCCGTGAAATTGAAGACTCTTATATCTTTGTCAACGCTACTGGCGTAGGTATGAAACCGTTAGAGGGTCAGATGGTTATCCCGGACGCATCCTATCTTCGAAAAGATTTGATTGTAGCTGATACAGTATATTCTCCTAGAACCACTAAGTTATTGGAAACCGCTAAAGAAGTAGGATGCGCCAAAGCCATCAATGGAGAAGGAATGATGTTGTATCAGGGAGCTGCTGCTTTTAAAATGTGGACAGGTCAGGATATGCCTGTAGAACACATCAAAGATGTATTGGATATTCAGTTTTAATGAGATTAGGGAGACGTTATGAAGAATAAAAAATATTTACCCAGTGCTTTTGTACTGTATTTAACATACTTTGTTCATGGAATTGGTTGTTCCGTTCTAGGGCAGGCCGTCATTAAAGAAAGCCTGGCTGCCCAATGGGGGTATTCTGATTTGGCTGCCGGAATTGGAGCGGTTACAATGGTAAGTGCTTCTTTGGGATTGGGCCGTTTGATCACTTTGCCATTTTCTGGACCTTTATCCGATAAATTAGGAAGAAGACCTTCTACGATCATTGGGATCCTTTGTTATGCGATCTTCTTCTTTGGAATTGCGTTCTCACCAAATATGACATTTGCCTATGTGGCTGCTATTTTCGGTGGGGCTGCCAACTCTTTCCTGGATACAGGTGTTATTCCTGCCTGTGTTGAGATCCTGGAACCTAGAAGTTCTCTGGCAACCATGGGGACAAAATTCTTTATCTCGGTGGCTCAGTTGTTGCTTCCATTCATGTTGGGATTTATTGCCGCAAACAATATGAGTTACAATATGATTCTGATCGTAACAGGAATTGCGATCCTTGTTGTTGGCGTACTGACATTGTTTGCACCGCTTCCTAAACAGGAAAAATCAAACGATGGTCAAAAACAGCCAGGTCTCATCGAAAACATCAAACATTCTAAATTTACAATTGAAAGTATCGCATTGATCATTATCGGCTTTACATGTACGGCAACATTCCAGCTTTGGTTAAACTGTGCCCAAACATTTGCCAAAGATCTGGCAGGAATGGCCGATCCAAGTATCATGCAGACTTATTATTCTTCAGGAAGCTTACTGGCCATTGTTGTAACGGCGATTTTGGTCAATAAGATCAAAGGTGTACGTTTCTTGCTGGTATATCCTGCAATTACTCTGGTTACTTTGATTGCTGTATTGATGTTCCCGTCACAAGGATTGTGTCTTGCCGGTGCGGCCATTGTCGGATATTCTGCCGGTGCTGTTATTTTACAGTTGGTTACGGCAACTTGTAACGATTTGTTCCCTAAAATCAAGGGAACGATCACCAGTATCGTTATGATCATGTCTTCTTTATCGAATTATACGATCTTAACGTTGGCCGGAACCATGGATTCCAGCTCAATCATGATGATGAATATTGTAATCACAGCAATTGGAGTTTTATTGGCACTGTTTGTAAATATGAGATATTCCCGTTTGGTTGGTTCTGACAACTAAACTTTAAGCAACAGTCAAAAATCTAGGCTGTTGCTTTTTTAGAAATGTTATTCTATAGATAAGAGAAGTGATGATATGAAAATTTTAAAATGGTTAGACGATAATTTTGAAGAAACTCTCCTGATCATTCTTTTAGTATGTATTACTTGCCTTATGGGAATCCAGGTGTTTTGCCGATACATATTGAACAATTCATTGACATGGTCTGAGGAGTTGACCCGGTATTTGTTTATCTATATGTGTTTTATTTCAATCAGTTACTGTATCAAAAAATGGATCTCTATCAAGATCGATCAGTTCATCAATCTGTTTTCAAATAAAAGCTATGTGTTTTTGCAACTGATCCTGAATATTATTTTGTTCGTGTTCTTTCTTTATTTAAGCGTTCATGCCTATGTTTTTCTCATCCAAAGCATTCAGTCCGATCAGTTGTCACCGGCTTTACAGCTGCCGATGTACTATGTGCAGTTTGCACCGCTTCTGGGCTTTGGATTGGCAACGATTCGTTCCTTCCAGCAAGTCGTTTTGGAAATGCATAATATTTTGAATAAAAAGTGGGTAAAGGAGGGAGCTGAATAATGTTAGCGTCGATTGTAATGATCTTATTTGTTGTTTTGCTTCTTCTGTCGGTACCGATTGGAGCTGCTTTAGGAATTATCTCTGTGGCACCGAGTTTGATCGATCCATCTTTTGATATTAGTGTGGAATTCATCATTCGTTCTATGTTTGGCGGTATTGATTCCTTTCCTTTGCTAGCGATCCCGATGTTTGTACTAAGCGGGGTCATCATGGCAAGAGGAGGGGTTTCCAAACGTTTGTTTGATGTATTCTCGTATTTTCTGGCATCGAGAACGGCGGGAATTCCTTGTGCGGTCGTTGTGACTTGTTTATTTTATGGGGCCATCTCCGGAAGTGCGCCGGCGACGGTGGCCGCGGTGGGTTCCATGAGTATGCCGGTCATGCTTAAGTTAGGCTATGACAAGAAATTCTCCACAGCGTTGATCGCAGTGGCCGGAGGTTTAGGCGTTATCATTCCTCCAAGCATTCCGTTTATTTTATTTGGTATGGCCACCGGTGCCAGTGTTTCCAATTTGTTTTTGGCAGGTGTTTTTCCGGGAATCTTGATAGCGGCTTTATTGATGGCTTATAGCTGGTATTATTGTAAGAAACACGGAGAAGATAAAGAGAGGATCCAGGAAGAAGTCGATACTTTACGATCCAACGGATTTTTCTCGATATTAAAGGAAGGTTTCTGGGCTTTACTAACACCGGTCATTATTCTGGGATGTATTTATACCGGCGTTGCTTCTCCAACGGAAGCTGCCGTTATCTCGGTTTTCTATGCCTTGTTTATTTCTTTGTTTGTCTATCGTACGATCAAGATCAAAGATTTAAAAGAAATCATGATCGAATCCTTAAAAACCTTTACACCGATCTTGTTCATTCTGGCAAGTGCGGTAGCGTTCTCAAGAATCTTGACTTTATTACAGGTACCGCAGATGGCCGGCTCTTTTATCACCGAGAATTTCACAAGTGCCTTTACGGTACTGGTATTAATCAATATCTTGTTGCTGATCGTAGGGATGGTCATGGATACAAGTCCAGCAATTCTCATTTTGGCTCCGATCTTAACACCGATCATGTCAAGCTTCGGCATGGATCCCATCCAGTTTGGTGTGATCATGGTAGTCAATCTGGCTATCGGTTTTGTTACACCGCCAATTGGTGTCAACCTGTTTATTGCCTCACGGCTTACGGAAGTTCCGGTATTTACGATTGCGAAAAAGGCCTTTCCGCAAATTATCTTATTGTTGATCGCATTGATTTTGATTTGTGTTTTCCCACAGATCTCATTAACTTTGATATAGAAAGGGTGTAAACAAATATGAAAAAACTATTGACCTTTCTTCTTTGTACTTTGTTACTGATTAGCGGTTGTACAAAAAATGTCGATTATGTTGCCCAGTCTCAAAAGTATCCATGGGTATTGGCGCATGCTTCGACTACGGATACGATCACAAGTATCTTTGCGGATAAATTTGCCGAAGAAGTGGAAAGATTGAGCGATGGCCGAATGCAGATCGAAGTGTATGACAACTCAACACTTGGCGGAGATAGAGAACTGATTGAAAGCTGCTTGACCAAAGATGTAAAATTTATTGTACAGAATACAGCGCCTCAGGTTCCTTTTATGGAACAGCTTGCCGTCTTTGACTTGCCAATGGCTTATGATGATATCAATGATGTTCGTGAAGTTCTGGATGATCCTGATTTCCGCTCGATTGTCGATGGAATCTATCAAGATGCCGGTTTTAAACTGTTGTCTTTTGCCGATCAGGATTTCCGTGTGATGACCACGAACAAAGAGATCCAGTCCATCGATGACTTTGCCGGACAAAAGATCCGTACGATGGAAAACTCCTACCACTTGAAATTCTGGCAAAATATTCATGCCAATCCTACGCCAATGTCTTTTAGTGAGGTATATATTGGTTTGCAGCAAAAAACGATCGATGCGCAGGAAAACCCGGTGGAAGTCATCGTTTCTTCCAACTTGTATGAACAACAAAAATATATTGTGGAAACCAATCACTTACCGCATTTATTGTCATTGATCACAAACAATGATTTCTATAAGTCACTTTCTAAAGAAGATCAGAAGATCATTGATCAGGCCAGTGAAAACGCCAGTGAATACGCCCGAGAACAATCGGATCAGCGTATTGAAGATCGAATCAATCAATGTGTTGAAAATGGCGTGACCATTCTTGAACTGGATGATGAAACAAAAGAACAAATGCGAGAATTGAACGAGAGTCTTTACGAAGATATCAAAAATGAAGTCGGTGAGGACTTATACAATGCTTATTTAAAAAATGCTGAATGGAGGTAAACATGAAAACAGTTACAGTGAAAAATGTAGAATTTGGTAAAGGGAAACCTAAGATTTGTATTCCAATCATGGGTAAAGATCTGGATGGTTTAAAAAATGAAATCGAAGGTTTACAAGGATTGCAATACGATATCATTGAATGGCGAATGGATCATTTTAAAGAGATCCTGAATCAAAAAGAAGCCCAAAAAGCAATCGAGCTTGTGGGTTCTCTGTTAAAGGACACGGTTCTTTTGGCGACTTTTAGAACCAGCAAAGAAGGCGGGGAAATGGCCATTTCCAATGCAGATTATGTGGCTTTGAACAAACAAATGATCGATTCCAAATGGATTGATTTTGTCGATGTAGAATGTTTTACCGGAGATGATGAAGTTAAAGAAATCGTGTCATATGCACATGAACATGGTGTTTATGTTGTCATGAGCAATCACGATTTTGATAAAACGCCGGATTATGAAGAAATCGTATCCCGATTAAGATTGATGCAGGAAAAAGAGGCCGATATTCCTAAGATTGCACTGATGCCGCAGTCGAAATCCGATGTGCTTACATTGTTGAAGGCAACTTTAGATATGCATGAAAAGTATGCCGATCGCCCTATCATTACCATGTCTATGGGAGCCGACGGCGTGATTTCAAGACTGGCTGGAGAAGTGTTTGGTTCTTGTTTGACATTTGGTGCAGCCAAAGCCGCCAGTGCTCCAGGACAGATCAATGTGACGGATCTGGATAAAGTGTTGGAAATCTTACACAACTCTATTTAATGAAAAACGGTTAGCTTCAAAGTGCTAACCGTTTTTTTTGTCAATAATTTTGAATTGATTTTTTAAAATGTTCCAGGATCAACGACGTTGAATCCCCATCCACGATAAACCCGTTTGAAATCAGACGTTTGTGATGCTTGATGATATCGTTTTTGTCAATGACAAGGATCTGATTGTTTTCGATGGCCTGTTGTTCATCTTGTTGAAAATAAACAACAGGTTTTTGTATCTTCGAACTTAATTCATTGAGTACGTTGATATCTTGACATGTGGTGATCAGATTGGCTGTTTCTAAAAGAATCTCACGGTAGATCCGATCGATCTCTTCATCATCAATCTGAATATCTTTAAAATGTTCCAAAGCACGTTTTGCCTGAGCTACCAGCATTTCTAAGCCGGTCACAGCGACCTTGATGCCTAATTCTTTAGCCTGTAAAGTAAACTCTGTATCCATTGGATTATATACACAGTCAAATACGGCTTCGATCTTCTTAAACTGACTCAGATCAACAGCGGCGGAATCTACATTGGGATACATGCCGCAAGGAGTAGTGTTTACAACGATATCGATGTCGGGATGTTTGTCATAAACTTCCTCGATGCTTAGAATGCCTGGATTCATTACGATATCCGTCACCAGCATTTCCTTAGCACCATGGTCTTTGATTACGGCTTGAATGGCCTGGCTGGCACCGCCGTTTCCCAACACAAGAACTTTTTTATCGGTAAAAGAAACTTTGTGTTTTCGGACCATATAATCAAAACCATAGTAATCTGTGTTATATCCATACAGGTTCCCGTTTTTATTTACGATGGTATTGACCGCTCCGATTTTCTTTGAGGCATCGTCCAATTCTGTAAGGTAGGGGATCACGTCTTTTTTATAAGGAATCGTAACATTGATCGCCTTAAACGCTTTTTCTTTCATAAAGGAATCCAGCTTGTCTTTTTCCACAGGATGGATGTCGTATGTATAATGATC
>NZ_CALVGO010000008.1 GCF_944327125.1 uncultured Faecalicoccus sp. | reverse complement strand
GGATTCTCTACGGCCGTTAACGATGCCATTGATTATGCTTATACTTCCTATACGATCACCGATGTGATCGATCCTGGATTTGTTCTGGATGAAGCTTCCATCACCGCATCGGAAGGAACAACATATACAGTAGGTACCAATGGCGAAGGAAATCAGGTCATTACCTGGACCATCAGTAACCAACCGTTTAAACTGGTAAACTTACAATACCAGCTGAATCTGATTCCGAATCAGAATGGAACGTATCCGATTGGACAATTTGATACCAATGAAGGATATGCGACGATGACAACAGGTTCAACGCAGGTTAACCAGGTTCAGACTCCGGTTCTTCCTAGGGATGGTGTAAACGTAACCGTTGATAAAAAATGGGAGAAGGATAATGAATCGGTTCGTCCGGATAGTATTGAAGTCAATCTGTTAAAAGATGGTGAAGTATTTGATACTGTGACAATTGCTGAAGAAGACAACTGGACATATACTTGGAGCGATCTAGACTTCATCAATAACTGGACGGTTGAGGAAGTTGCGGTAGCTGATTACAACGGCAAGGTTGATGACAAGTCTCAGGATGCCTTGAACAAGGAATATGTGATTACCAATACATACACAAAGGAAATCACTCCGGAAAAGGATCCAGGGCAGGAAGATAAACCAAAAGAAGATGAGAAATCAGAAGGTACAAAGACGGCAACGCAAACCTATATTGGATTGTTCAGTGCCCTTGCTTCGATTTCCTTGATCTTAGTTCTTTTAATGGCTGTGTTAAAGAAAAAAATGGCATAACCATTTCAAGCGTGTAGCGTAAGCTGCACGCTTTTTTAAAGAATAAGAAATTTCAAAGAATTCTTTGGATCTATGGTTTTAAGGGGAAATAAAAAGAGAAGAGAATAGTTTCTCCGTTTCAAATTGGAAAGGGATGAAATTGATCAAAAAAAAGAAGGTGTGCATGGTTTGTTGCACACCCTTGTAATGAGTCTATTGAATGGCGCTGTCTATGTAACCTTCTTTGTTCTGATCCAGATCATCCGGAACACCGAATCCAAACCAAACCATATAACCTTCAAAACCAGATTCATTGAGTCCTTTGATTTGTTCTTTGATTTCTTCGGGGCTCAAATTTCCGTATCCCTGGATCCAGGAACGATAAATTGGCGGTTCTTTTAGACTTTGCAGTTCCTTGTAAGCCAGCTTACTGTATTCTTCGATTACTTTCCCTGGTTCGCTGGAAGGATTATCGATTCCCATGGCCCCGTTGGAAAAATGATCTGAGTAAGGCATTGGTGAAATGATATCCACCGTGCTTGCCATGGCTAAGAAAAACTGTCCGATATCCTGATCGTCTTCTGCGACCATAGGCCAGGCAAATACATCGGCTGCGACATAGACCTTATAGGGATCCAGTTCTTCTTTCGCGTATTGCAGGAAACCTTGAAGAGCGGAAGCCTTGCTTTCATCGTAAGTGTTTTTTAAATCGATGGAATCCATTTTGGAGCTGAGTCCATCTGGGAAACGCACATAGTCAAACTGAATTTCATTGATGCCTAAAGCGGCAATCTCTTTGGCAACATCGACATTGTACATCCAGGCTTTGCGGGAATACGGGCTGGGCCAGTATTCATCGTTATGCATGATCAGATTGTCTTCTTTATCAGTAATCGATTCTTCCGGGTTCTGTAGGGCAAAGAGCTGATCCTTGAACGTAACGATACGTCCTATCATATAGTATCCGGCATCCTGGAACTCTTTGATCAAGTCTTCAAGCTCGTCTACGCTCGCGACCGAGTTCACAAACGCTTGGGAAGGATCGTCAAGATAATTCTCGACCACTTCGCTTTCATACCATAGATAGCCGATGTCTCCCTTCAATTCAACAACCAGGGCATTGATGTCGGTTTCTTTAGAAAGGCTTAAGAAATAGTCTTTGTACTTGACCAGGTTTTCTAACGAAACATGAACGGCGTTGCAATTTTCTAATATTGGATTGTCCTTGTAATTTTGGGTCACTGTCGGTTTATAATCTACCTGGTCAATGTAGGCATCTTCCGAGTAACCTTCTCCAAAATATTCATCCCAGTATGTAGAATAAGTGATGTCGTCATTCCAGTTTTTCGTGGCCAGTTTTTTCGTGGTCTCAATGTAGTATCCGCTGATCCAGTATTTTTTGTTTCCTTTTTCTACCTGATACCAGTTGATTTCGCCAGTTTTGGAATCAAGATCCTCTTCATCGATTCGAGTGACTTTCAGCTTTTCTCCTTTTTTGACTACGGTATCGGTTAAAGCGCCGCCTTTGGAATCTCTTAGATTGAGAAGGCGCCGGGGATAGATGGCTTCAATGTCCAGACAGTCGGCCAAAGAATCCTTGAGGTATCGGTTTTCCAAAGTGATTTCCATGCCTTCGTATACGAAAGTGGACTCCTGGGTTCCCTGGTCTTCCAAACGGATTCGGGTGCCGCGGGGAATCTCCATTTGTTTTTCGGCCGCTTCTCCATCAACGATATACGGAATGCTGACAGATAAGGTATTTTCCTGGGTATAAATGTATTTTTGCGGATGAATAGAATCGTAGATAAAATATCCGCCGGCTGCCAGAATGGTTAAGCCCAATACACCGCCTGCCAGGAAGACTCCCTTTTGAATAGGGCGAATTGTTTTCATTTTTTTCTTTTTCATCAATGAAACCATACCATAGTATACAAAAAAAAGTCAATTTTAGCTCAAAACTGACTTTAAATCCCCACTTTTACCCAAAAATCAAGATTCGGCTGTTTTTTCTTTTTGGAGCTTCAAAAGATTTTGAGCTCGGATGAAATCCTCGAGGGTAAAGGAATTGACGGTTTTTATTTGATGGAATCCGAAATGCTGACCAAGATCGGCATCGTCGATTACGATATAATCTGTGACCTTATGTTTTTGAATATAGTCTTCAATGGCTTTGTAGCGGGGGATGATATCTTCTGTAATATCCATAAAAGCACTTTCCATATGGAGGATCTTAAAGAGATAGTATAGATCCTTTTTGGAATAGAGAAGACGCCATGAGCTGGTCAATACGATCTTCGCATCGAACTCTTCAATCAGTTTCTTAATCAGAATACAGGCCGTTTTGTCAAAACCGTAATAGATTTGATTGGTAAAATAGATATTTAATTTTAAAAAACCGGGATCGTTTTTTTGATTAGCCAGCTTTTTATTGAGTTCGTAATCAACAGGTGCCGTATGTATCGGGCGATGAGGGTTTATGACCCCGTCAATATCGAGAAAAATAATTGGTTTCATGTTTATATTTTAAGGGAATGGAAAATAGAGGGCAATCAATTTATGATACAATATACAAAAGGGGGGATCTTTATGAATCAAAAGATTGTACTTGTGACCGGGATGTCTGGGGCTGGAAAATCCAGTGCCATGAATGCCCTTGAAGATATGGGATATTACTGTATCGACAATTTCCCAAAAGAGTTATTGCCTGAATTAGAAAAACTGCTGGAAAAAGAAACAAACTATCAGTACGTTGCTTTATCGGTCAGTGCTTTAGATTATTTAAACTTTGTCACTTATTTTAAAAATATGGCGGTACCGATTTCTATCGTGTTTTTAGATTGCAATGATGATGCACTTCTTTTACGTTATCGCTTTACACGCCGGCATCATCCTATGATCACGAGTCAGAAAGCTACGACCTTGGAAGAAGCCATTGAGATGGAACGGGATCTGTTTAATCAGCTCCAGGAAGGCGCACCGGATATGATCCATATCGATACGACCAAACTGACGCCTTCTGCCCTGGCTTCCAGAATCCGTCATCGTTTCAAAACACAGGAAGAAAGTCAGTTTACGATCACTTTTCAGTCTTTTGGCTTCAAACATGGGGTTCCTATGGATGCCGACATGGTCATTGATGTACGCTTTTTGCCCAATCCTTTTTATGAACCGGATCTAAGGGATAAAACCGGGAATCAGGAAGAGGTTTATTCCTATGTGATGGACAAAAAAGAAACTCAGGATTTTATCGCGCGATTAAAAAGTTACTTGGATTTTGTCTTTTTAAATTACGATGCCCAGAACAAGAACCATATGATCGTTGCCATCGGATGCACCGGCGGTCAGCACCGGTCGGTATCGATCTGCAACTGGGCTTATGATACATACAAGAAACAGTATCACTGTTTTAAATCGCATAGAGATATTGGGGTGGATGAAGTATGAAAAATATCGTTGTGATTGGCGGCGGGACGGGTTTGTCCAGCATGCTCATGGGGATGAAAAAGATTTCAGATGCCAATATTACCGCAATTGTGACCGTGGCCGACGATGGCGGAAGTACAGGACGTATCCGCGACATATATAATGTACCGGCGGTTGGAGATATTCGCCACGTGCTGTGTGCCATGGCTCAAGACGATGAGGATCATCTTTTCAGCGATCTGATGAATTATCGTTTTGAAGGAAAAAAAGATATTGGCGGCCACAATCTGGGAAACCTCATTTTCCTGGCTTTGATGAATATCACAGGATCTTTTATTGGCGCCATACAGGCAATCAGTAAGGTCTTGAATGTCAATGGAACGATCTTGCCAAGTACCTTGGACATTGTGACGCTTTATGCCATGATGAAAGATGGAACGCTGGTGCGGGGAGAAAAAAACATTCCGACTCTTTCAAACAGTATCGATCATGTTTTCTATCAAAAAGAGGTTACACCGTATCTGCCGGCGATTCAGGCCATCGAAAATGCCGATCTTCTGATTTATGGGATCGGGTCGCTATATACTTCGATCCTGCCCAATTTGATCATTGAAGAAATCTCCAGGGCGATAAAGCATACAACATGTCCGCATATCTATTTCTGCAATGCGATGTCACAGCCCGGGGAAACCGATGGATACAGTATGGAAGATCATATTCGGGCCCTGGAAAAACATTCTTTTTCTCATCCGGTCGATCTGGTGATCGTCGATCAGAGCTATATTCCTCAATCGATCCTGGACAACTATGCCAAGATGAATTCGTTCCCGACCAAAGTGCAGGAAAAGGAGCACGATTATCAGATTTGGGAAAGAAATATGATCTATTTTGATGAAAAAGGCCGAATTCGTCATAATGGAGATGCGGTAAAAGATGCGGTTGAAGAAATATTGAATACACTCTAAGATTTTTGAAGCAGTCATGATATAATATCAGACATTGAAGGAGGCGCGGCATGTCATTTACAAGTGAAGTCAAAAAACAGATCTGTGATGATGCTTTGGATGATTACAGTGCCAAGGCGCAGCTTTGTGCCTTGTTGCAGATGCGAGCCTCCTTGCATATGAACTGGCAGGGGATGTATCTTTCCTTTCAAGTGGAAAACGCAACCATTGCCAAACACGTTTTTCAGTTGATGAAGCAGCTATATCAAGTGGATCCACGACTTTCGGTCTTAAAAAAGATGCAGTTGAAAAAGAATAATGTATACCGGCTGCAGATCTATGAAAAAGCTTCGTTTATCCTTGAAGATCTGATGATCCTGACTGACAGCGGCCTGCATTTTGGCCCGCCGGCCAAATATACGCGCTCTGAAAAAAATGCCCGCAGTTATCTGCAGGGGTGTTTTCTGGCAGGAGGAAGCATCAACGATCCCAAAACGACGAATTATCATTGTGAGATCAGCACCCATGAACCGGAAATGGCCCAAAGCATTCAAAAGATGATGCAGCGGTTTTATCTGCCCGCAAAAGTCATTCAGCGAAAGAATGCCTATGTCGTATATTTGAAGGCCGGAGATAAGATTGCCGATTTTCTTAAGCTGTGCAATGCATCGCAGGCGCTTTTTGATTTTGAGGATTCCCGGATCCAGCGTGATTTCTATAACAATTTGAAGCGTCTGGATAATTGTGAACTGGCCAATGAAATGAAGGCGCTCAAGGCGGGCCATGAACAGCTGCGCTTTATTGAAATATTGGAAGAAAATGAAAAAAAACTACAGATTTCTCCCAAGATTCGCCACGTGATGGAGGTTCGAAAAAAGTTTCCGGATGCCAGTATGAACGAACTCTGTGAACATTGTTATTTGGAATATGGGGAAATCATTTCCAAGTCGGGAATGAAACATCGGTTAAGCAAGATCAAGGAACTCGCCAAACCGTTTTTGGAGGAAGAAAATGCGTAAATGGATCCCAATGCTTTTGTGTCTGCTTTTGATGAGCGGATGTTCCGGACCTCAGTTGGAACGCCAGACTTTTACCGTAGAACTGGGGCAGGATGTCTATGCCAATGCAGCTTTGTATATTAAAAACCCCGATCAATATCCGACAGATGACTGGAACGTGGAAGCCAAAACGTCGGGAGTTATAAAAAAGGAAAATCGGTTTATCTCAAAAAATTTGGACTATCTGGTGGTGGGACAATATGACTTTGAAATAGACACTGGAAAATCAAACATCGATTTTGCGATATCGATCAAAGATACGCAGGCGCCTACGATCGAATCCTATGAATCGAATGTCACGGTAAAACAAAATGAATCCATCGACTGGTCAAAATATATTGAAGCCAGCGATCTAAGCGGTGTCTCTTTTGCGATCACTTCCGATTTTGACAATTCGAAGTTAGGGATACAGGATGTAACGCTCCGTATCTCGGATCGCTTTGGGAACGCCGCTCAGCGAACGATTCATGTGACGGTGATCGTATGACGTTGAAGAAAGCGGATAAGATATTGATCTTGTTTCTTATGGCTCTTTCGCTGTTTCTGATTTTTCCGCTTTTAAAAAATGCCCCGGAAGCCGATGTGGCCAGTGTTTATGTGAAGAATGAAAAAGTGTTGAGCATCGATCTTGGCCGGGATGATACCTATGAGGTGGAAGGAACCAACGGCGCGGTGGTCATTGAAGTGCAAGATCATAAGATTCGGGTCACGCAGGAAAACAGTCCGCACCATCTGTGTTCCCGGCAGGGCTTTGTCTCCAGCCCGAATACACCTATCGTCTGTCTGCCCAATGAGACCGTTGTTCAAATCGAAGGTGACACGCAAGAGGATACGGTGATACAATGAAAACATCCAAAATGATCGAGATGGCCTTTCTGGTGGCCTGCGGCATCGTTTTACAGATCGTTGAGAGTTTCTTGCCGACATCCTGGATCCTTCCGGGATTTAAGCTGGGATTTGCGAACATAGTTGGATTGTTTGCCTGGAAACGATATGGTGTTGGTTCCATGTGGACCGTGAACTTGACGCGGGTGTTTCTGGCCAGCCTGTTACAGGGGACTTTATTTTCGGTGGCCTTCTGGCTTTCGCTCAGCGGTTCTCTGTGTTCCATGCTTATGATGTCCATCGGGATCCGGACGCGATGGTTTTCAATCTTTGGTATCAGCATTCTTGGGGCAGCGTTCCATAGCGTCGGCCAGGTCTTGATGGTGACATGGATCTATCAACAATACTTTATGCAGCTGTTTTTGCCGATACTTTTGGCGCTGTCGATTGTCAGCGGTCTGCTGATCGGGCTTTTGACACAGCTGTTGATACAACGATGGAAAGGAAGAACAGTATGACATTTATTTATCAGCCTCACGGCGTATGTTCACGTGAGTTTCACTTTGAAATCGAAGAGGGAATCGTCCAATCCTTTGAGGCAATCGGAGGATGTAATGGAAATCTAAAGGGAATCGGACGTCTTTTAAAAGGACAACCTGTATCCGATGTGATCCAGCGACTGGAAGGGGTAACCTGCGGATTTAAAGAGACGTCATGCCCGGATCAGATCGCGTCAGCTTTAAAGGAATATCTGAAGAACAATGGCTGATCGTTTTCTAGGAGCGCTAAAGGGTCTGGAACGTCGTTCAAAAGATAATGTCCTGATTTTTTCCGACGTTTTGACCGAAAGACTGGACGCTTTGATCGAAACGATGATTGGCGCCAAACTCACGGACAATGACTATTTGAAAACACTGGAATTGTATTATAAGAAATACCAGCGGTTTGAAAATCACGAAGGAATGTACTTCTGTATTTTACGCATGCAGCAGATCCTCAAATATAAAAATGAAAAACGATTCCAGAATCAATTCGGGCGGCTGGAGTTTACCAAAGATCCGCTGAACGATGCTTTGGTATTTGTGGAACAGCATAAAGATTATTATCAAAAAGTGCAGGAAGAGTATCTTCGTGTCTATCTTTTGATCATTTTACTGGTGGCAATCGGGATCCTTGTATTTGGGGTCCTGGTCTTAGATGTTCCTTTCTTTGCCTGTTGGATCTTTACGATGTTGATATATGCGGTTCTTTGGGGTCTTGGAAAAAAAGTAGGGATCGAGCGGCTGATGGAGAAACAGATCGTAAAACTGTATCCAAAACTGGATGAACTTTGTGTGAAACTGGATCAGTCGGCGATGAAAAGAAAGTCAAAGAAATCTTATTAAAATAATTTGTTAAGAACTTCACAAAGTGATACAATGAGTTTGGGAGCTGATATCATGACAGTAAAAAAAGTGCCCAAGGCTACTTTACAAAGATATCCATTGTATTTGAAAGCGTTACGACGCCTAAAGAAGAACGGTGTTCAGCGCATCATGTCGAAAGAATTGTCTTCGTTTGTCGATATTGAATCGACCACGATTCGAAGAGATTTCTCTTTTTTGGGAAATCTGGGCAAACAAGGTTACGGCTATGATGTGGATCGTTTGATTGAGATTTTCAATGCGCAGCTGGGGGTTGATTTTGATGAAAAGATCATCCTGGTTGGAGCCGGAAACCTGGGACGGGCCTTGATGAACTATAATAAGTGGGACCATGTCGTAGGGGAAATTGCCTGTGCTTTTGATATGGATGAATCCAAAGCTGGTGTACAGTTTGGGGTTCAAATTTATCCGATGACCATGCTGGAAGAAAAAATTCCGGAAGGTTGTCATATTGCGATTCTTACTATTTCTAACAATATTCAGGAAACAGTGGATCGACTCGTTGCTTGTGGAATCACAGGTTTAGTTGATTTTACCCATGAACATTTTCTTGTCCCGAAAGGGGTTGCCGTAAAAGTTGTAGATGTGGTATCATCAATTCAAGAATTGGTGTTTATCACAAATTCTATGGATTCAAAGGCAAAGAAACAGTAGTCTTTTTAAGTGATTCGCAAAAGAGAGTTCTTGTTTGGTGAAAGAGAACCGATAACTTATTATAGCCAACAACTGGGGAGCCGGACTGGAGAAAGATCAGTAGACAGTCTCGTAGGAGTGCGTTAAGCTCGAGAGTGCAGTATTGAAAAAGGATGGTACCGCGGTTATACATCGTTCCTGTCAGGGGACGATTTTTTTTATTATATGGGAGGAAAATATGCTTGTAAAAAAACTAAAAGAAGAGTTTCAATCGTTGGATCAGCAAATCATTACGCTGCAGGGATGGGTTCGAACCAATCGTAACTCAAAGGCCCTGGGATTCATTGAATTAAACGATGGATCTACCTTTGGGAATGTTCAGGTCGTTTATTATCAGGAAAGTACAGCGAACTACGATGAAGTCAGTAAGATCACTTTAGGTTCTGCCATTGAAGTGACGGGAAAATGTGTCTGTACACCAGGATCCAAACAACCGTTTGAGATCCAGGCCCAGAACGTTCAGATCTTAGGAGCCAGTGAGCACGATTATCCGCTGCAGAAAAAACGTCACAGTTTTGAATATATGCGTGAGATCCCGCATGTTCGTCCACGTGCCAATACTTATTATGCGGTATTCCGTCTTCGCAGTGTGCTGTCCATGGCCATTCACACGTTCTTTCAGGAACGAGGCTTTGTCTATGTGCACACGCCGGTGATTACTGGGAACGATGCCGAAGGAGCTGGAGAATGCTTTACCGTAACAACACGTCAGGATGATAAATACGAAGAGGATTTCTTTGGAAAGCATGCACAGTTAACGGTATCCGGCCAGCTGCACGTTGAACCGTTTGCCTTGACGTATCGAAATGTTTATACGTTTGGACCCACTTTCCGTGCGGAGAATTCCAATACGACACGTCATGCCAGTGAGTTCTGGATGATCGAGCCGGAACTTGCCTTTGCCGATCTTTCGGACAATATGGACTGCATCGAAGAAATGATCAAGTTCTGTATCAATTATTGTCTGGAACACGCTTCTGAAGAAATGGCATTCTTCGAAAGAGTGATTGATAAAGAATGTATTCAGCGTATCAAAGCGGTGGCGGCTTCCAATTTTAAACGAATGACGTATACAGAAGCCATTGAGCACCTGGAAAAGGCGAAGGATCGTTTTGAGAACAAGGATATTTACTGGGGAATGGATCTTCAAAGTGAACATGAACGATACATCTGTGAACAAGTGGTCAAAGGTCCGGTGTTCCTGATCGATTATCCAAAGGAAATCAAAGCCTTCTATATGCGTGTCAATGAAGACAACAAGACAGTCGCCGCCTGCGACTTGCTGGTGCCTTATGTTGGAGAACTGGTCGGCGGATCTCAGCGAGAAGAACGCTACGATGTGTTGGTTGACAAGCTCAAGGAGCTGAACATTTCACAGGAGCCACTCCAGTGGTATCTTGATCTTCGCCGGTTTGGAGGCTGTAAACACAGTGGATTTGGTTTAGGATTTGACAGAATGCTGATGTATTTAAGCGGTATCCAGAACATCCGCGATGTACAGCCATATCCTAGAACTCCAAGAAATCTGATTTTTTAGAGCGTTGACGCGCTCTTTTCTTTTGGTCTATACTAAAGCCATGAAAAAAAAGACCAGAAGATGGAAACATCCCCGTTTTATTATTTTATTCGTTATTGCCGTTGCCATATCCTCGGTGGGTATCTTCCTGTATTTGAATCGAACCACGGAAATCGATCATCTTCAGATGAGCGTTATGGACACTTTGGAAAAAAAGGATATCACAGACCATGTGGATACCCGGTTCAAACAGGATTATCAGATCCAGGATTATGGGATCTATGGCCAGACGTTATCTTTATACCGTAAAGATTACGGAAAAAAAGAAACCGATGCTCTAGTCGGGCAGATGGTTGTTTTGCGTAATGTCCAGACGGAAGAAGAAACCAGTTATATTTTAGGAGAAAGCATTGATTCAGGCATCCAGCTGGGATCTTTGGAAGAAGGCTTATATGAACTTTATCTGTATGATAACTACGATCGAAAGCGGATCTATTTTGATGATGCCTTTGATTCAGAATCTTTGAGTACGATACGGAGTCAAAAAAACGTAAAAGATGTGATTCTTCATGCGGACAAAGACTATCTGCAAGATTATGGGATCACATATGAAAAAAATTATGCCTTTCTGGAAGTAATGGAAAACATTCCGCAGGTCAAAGTGGCGGATGTTGTACTGGATCCAGGCGGAAATGTTTATAACGAACAGACCATGGTCAATGAAGAGGGGATCGTTACCAACTGGATCCATGAACCCCAGACGACATGGGAATTTGCTCAGCTGGTCAAAAAAGAATTGGAAGACAAAGGTCTTCGTGTCGTTTTTACGCGGGATAAAGAAACCAGCGACAGCTATTATGGCACTTCTTCAAGAGTGGGCAAAGGCTATGAGGCCCAAGCCAAGGTGTATTTAAGTTTTGAAGTTTATGAAGATGAAGATCTTTATCGTCCTTATTTTTTGACATCCCGTTATGCAAGCGGCTTTTTGGCCAACGAAATGGCCTATGCCTTTGATCAAAAAGAATTGGAGTTGTCTTCAATCAGCCACAGAGATTATCAGGCGTCTTCCGTCGGTTATGATATCGGGCTTGAACCCGAAGATTCAAAACGCATGTATGATGCTTATCCTCAGTTAAGAGAAACCGGAGGCAAACTGACCTTTACCGGTACGCTGGAACGGTCCAAAGCCAATCGTTCATTTGGGGAGAGTTATGGTATGGAAAGTGTTCTTTTCATGCTGGCAAACGCAACCAAAGAAGAAAGTGTAAATTATTATCAGGAACATAAGGAAGAAATGGCCAAGCAGATCGCCGAAGCCATTTGTTCTTATTATGGAGTACAGGGTGAGAACAGTGAAACTGCAAGTCAGTAATATATCAAAAAGTTATGGAGCACAAGATGTCTTAAAGAAAGCTTCCTTGACCATCAAGGACAAAGAAAAGGTTGCCCTGGTCGGGAAAAACGGCTGTGGAAAGACGACATTACTAAAAATTATATGTGATAAGGAAAAACCGGACAAAGGCTCCCGGGTCGTATCCAATGGGGTCAAGATCGGATACCTGGCCCAGATCACGTTTTCGGATATCGAACATACGGTGTATCAGGAACTATCGGAAGCGTTTTCCAATGTTCGATCATTGGAAAAACAACTTCAGGAACAGGCTTTGATCTTAGAGAGAGATCCAAGTGAAAAACAGCTGGAAAAATATGCTTCTTTACAGGCCCGGTTTGAAGCTTTGAACGGGTATCAGTATGAAGTGGAACTGAAAAATGTCTTTTTTCATTTTGGATTTGGGGAAGAAGATCTGTATAAAGAACTTTCCCAGTTTTCCTCCGGGCAAAGAACACGAATCGCATTGGTCAAACTGCTGTTGTCAAAGCCCGATGTATTGTTGTTGGATGAACCGACCAACCATTTGGATGTCGAAAGCATTGAATGGCTGGAAAACTATGTTCGGCATTATCCTAGCGCAGTGATCCTGGTCAGTCATGACCGTACTTTCCTGGATCATGTGGTGGATGAGATCGTTGAGATCGAATATGGCGTGACCACAAGATATGTGGGCAATTATTCACATTATGTCAAGGCGAAGGAAGAGTTTCTGAAAAAGAATCATGAAGCTTATCTTCGTCAGCAGGCGCACATTCATCGCCTGGAAGAACTTATTGAAAAATTTCGGTATAAGAAAAACAAGGCGGCTTTTGCCCAGAGTAAGATCAAATATCTGGAACGTATGGATCGTATCGAAGACTTAAAGGCAGATACTTCGACGATGCACGCCTCTTTTCAGTGTGCCCGAAAAGGGGGAAAGGACGTATTGGAAGTCAAAGATCTTGTTCTTGGCTATGATCAGCCTTTAAGCACAGTGTCTTTTACTTTGCGAAAAGGAGACCGCATGGCAATCATAGGACCTAACGGCATTGGGAAAAGTACATTGATCAAGACACTGATGCATAAAGTCCCGGCTCTTTCCGGAGAGTATCATTTTGGCTACCAGATCGACATTGGTTATTTTGATCAGGACAGTGCCCATCGTAAATCGGAAAAAACGGTGATCGATACTTTATGGGATGTATCGCCGGATTTGAATCAGACGCAGATCCGTAATACGCTGGCCGGCTTTTTGTTTACACAGGATGAGGTCTTTAAAGAGGTCAATTCGCTTTCCGGCGGTGAAAAGGTTCGCCTTTCCCTGGCCGAACTGATGTTGATGGAAGATAATCTTCTTTTACTGGATGAACCGACCAATCACCTGGATATTCCGACCAAGGAGGCCCTTGAAAAAGCGCTGGAACACTACGACGGAACGATTTTGTTTGTATCGCATGACCGTATGTTTCTGTCAAAAATGGCCAGCCGTGTTCTGGAAATGGATGAAAAATGTAAGGTGTACGACTGTACATATGATGAGTATATCGAAAAGAAAGCTTCCAACTCCCTGGTGGAAGAAGTGGAGATCCAAAGAACATCGAACGATAATGTCCAGAGCTTTAAAGACCGGAAAGCTTTGAAAAACCGGGTCGACCGGCTGGAGCAGCTTTTAGAACAGGCACAGGAAGACCTGGAATCTTTGCGGGAACTGCGTTATGAACCAGAGTATTATCAGGATTATCAAAAGATGGAAGAGCTCGATCAGATGATCGATGAAAAGCACAATGAGATCGCGCATTATACCCAGGAATGGGAGGAGAAGATGATGGCTTTGGAATCTCTTCAATAGGGCTTTTGATATTTACTTTTCAAAGAGTATATTTTATAATTGAGGCGGTAAAAAAAGGAGTGCTATTATGAAAATTTCATCATTACAACAAGCAAGATATGAGTATTCTCCAAAGCTTCCTGGAATGTTGAGACATGGGATTTCTGAAATCTCTGTTCTGGAAGGCGAAGAGACGCAGAGTGTTGCGGATCAGGAAAAAATCAAAGAATTGTTCCCTAACACATATGGAAAGAAAGAAATCACTTTCCAGAAAGGAAAAAATACATCACCAGCCAAGAAACAGGTAGTTGGTGTGATTTTGTCGGGAGGACAGGCGCCTGGAGGGCATAATGTCATCTGTGGATTGTATGACGCTTTAAAGGCTACCAATTCAGAGAATGAACTGTATGGCTTCAAAAATGGTCCTAGCGGACTGATCGACGATGACTATCTGATCTTTGATGATGCATATATTGATGAATACCGCAATACAGGCGGATTTGATATTATCGGTTCAGGAAGAACAAAACTGGAAACGGAAGAACAGTTTGCGATCGCAGCCGAAGTTTGTAAGAAACACGGAATCACCGCAATCGTAATCATCGGTGGAGACGATTCCAATACCAATGCCGCAGTATTGGCTGAGTATTTCGCAGCTCATGATACAGGTGTACAGGTAATCGGATGTCCTAAGACGATCGATGGCGATTTGAAAAATGAAGACATCGAATGTTCATTTGGATTTGATACCGCAACGAAAACATATTCGGAACTGATCGGAAACATCGAACGTGACGCCAACTCCGCAAAGAAATACTGGCACTTTATCAAGGTTATGGGACGTTCTGCTTCTCATGTAGCTTTGGAATGCGCTTTGGAAACACAGCCAAACATCTGTCTGGTATCTGAAGAAGTCGCCGCTAAAAAGATGTCTTTATCTCAGATTGCCGATTACATTGCGGATTCTGTAGAAAAACGTGCCGCCAAGGGAATGAACTTTGGTGTTGCGATCATCCCGGAAGGAGTTGTGGAATTCGTTCCTGAATTCTCTAAACTGATTGCCGAAATCAATGAATTGCTGGCTGGATCAAAGGCCGACGAATTCAATGCCATTGAAACATGGGAAGAAAAATATGCCTTTATCGAAAAAGGTTTGACGAAAGAATCCATGGAAGTATTTGCGATTCTTCCAGTAGGAATCCAGCAGCAGCTGTTCCTGGAACGTGACCCTCATGGAAACGTACAGGTATCTTTGATCGAATCTGAAAAATTATTCTCGGCTTTGGTTGCCGATAAACTGGAACAAAGAAGAGAAGCGGGTACATACAAAGGAAAATTCAATGCCCTGCATCATTTCTTCGGATATGAAGGACGTTGCGCTTTCCCATCAAACTTTGATTCCGACTATTGTTATTCTTTGGGATACAATGCCTTCATGCTGATTCAGTATGGTTATAACGGATATCTTTCTAAGATCTCCAACCTGTCTAAACCAGCCAATGAATGGGTAGCCGGCGGTATGCCGATCACTAAGATGATGAATATCGAAAGACGTCATGGGGAAGATAAACCAGTTATCAAAAAGGCACTGGTTGAATTGGATGGCAAACCATTCAAATACTTCGAAGCACATCGTGGTGAATGGGCTGAAAATACTTGCTTCGTATATCCAGGTGCGATTCAGTATTATGGACCAGCTGAAGTTTGCGACATCACGACAAAAACTCTGGCTTTGGAACAAGAATAAAAACAATGAGCAGATTGAATCTGCTCATTTATTTTTATACAAAATCAGTTCGTACAAAACGAACTTGTCCCAGGATCTTGACCGGGAGTTTTTCGATTTCTTCCGGGCCAAAAGATCTCGTTTTGTATTTTGGATTGGCGGCCTCCAGGATCAGGAGGTCGTTTTTATAATGCACTCTTTTGATCGTGGCTTCCTCTCCAATTAGTACGATCGCAATACTTCCTGAAGGAACATAGTCGCATTGCCGGACATAGACAAGATCTCCTGCGTATATATGAGCGCCTTCCATGGAGTCGCCTTCGACACGGAGAAAATAATCTCCCTGGGAAGCATCCTTTTTTGTGACTTTGATATAGTCTTCGATTTCTTCCTGTGCTGGGAAGTCATAGCCGGCCTTCGTTTTTCCCAGGACCGGTTTATACATCTCACTTTCTTCCAGTATCTCATCAATGTCGTCGATTCCCAATACCTGGGCCACATTTTGTTTGGTTCTTGTCCTTAGTTTGGTGTTTCCCTGGAGCCATCGAAAATAGGTGGCCCGGGAGATTCCAAGTTTTTTTGCCATTTCTTCATGGGTCAGCTGGTGTTCGATTTCATATTGTACTAACAGTTTTCTAAAGATCATGCGTATCACCGGTATAAACGTAACATATTTTTTCCAAAAAAACGATTGTTTTACGTATTTATATATGGGTGATGCACATGAGAGAAAAACTGGAGCAGTTGATGCATTATGCGCTGTCGCGAAAGGCCAGCGATATCCATTTGACCATACAGGATCATCAGCTCTTTATTCAGCTTCGAATCGAAGAAAAGATCGTTCCCCTGGTTCAGGATATATGGGATCCCAAGCTGTTTGAATATATCAAGTTTCTTTCGGGTTTTGATTTGACAAACCCCTTTCTTCCTCAAAGCGGACAGTTTACCTGGGATACAAAAGATAAAAAAGTGTTTTGCCGATTTAGTGTGATTCCCAATACGGAGCTGCAAACCGGGGTGATTCGAATCTTGAATACAGGGGTCAATTTTGAAATTGAACAATTGACAGAAAAGAAGGATCATCAGGACTTTTTAAAAAGTCTGGTCCACGCCCGTCAGGGACTTGTGATCACATGCGGTCCGACAAACTCAGGAAAGACGACCACCCTGCATGCGATCGTTCATTCCATCGCAATACGCTCGCAACACAAGGTAGTGTCTTTGGAGGATCCTATTGAAATAGAAGATCCGAGTTATCTGCAGCTTCAGATCAACGAAGAAATCGGGTTTACCTATGAAAAGGGAATCGAGGAACTGCTCCGACACGATCCGGATGTGATCCTGATTGGTGAGACCCGTAACGCCTATACCGCCAAAATGGTGATTCGAACGGCTTTGACCGGGGCGCTGGCTTTTACCACCTTGCATGCTTCCAACACATTGGAAGCCATTGGCCGATTAAAAGATTTGGGAATCAGTGAATATGATTTGAAAAATACATTGACGGCACTAATTTCCCAGCGATTATATACGACAGGAAAAGGAAAGGAGTGTATTTATGAAATTCTGGCAGGAAAAGATCTGCAGTTTGTCCTCAATCATCAGCGATATCCCGAAGGCTTTAACACATTGGCGGATGAAATCAAGGAAGCTCTTGTTTCCAAACGAATCCAGGATGCACAGGCAATCCATGACCTCGAGGATTTCCAAAGAGGAAATGGAACAGTTCACGATGTTGATGGAAAAAGGATTGGATACACATTTCATGATTGAAATGACATTTCGGGCCTCGGATCTGATTTTGGAGCGTCTTGAACAAGGCGATTCACTGATTGAGGCTCTGAGTTTGGATCAAAGTTCATTTTTTAAAAGGATCCGGGCATTCAACCATGTCCTTTCTTTAAAAAAATCCATTCAATGTGCTCTGGAGCTGGAAAAGATCACAAAGGGAAATTTAATTGATTTTGTCAAAAAAATGATCTATCCCTTTTTCCTTTTGAGCTTTACTTACTTGATGATCTTGTTTTTTGATGCCTATATCCTTCCGGGAATGATGAGCTTTACCCAAGAATCCAACTTTTCGATTCTCAGCGTCCTAAAGATTCTTTACACTCTTTTTTTTCTCGTACTTGGATGCACAGTGTTTCTGTGTGTCTTCCTCTGGAAAAAGAAAGAACGCCGTACGATCTTGTATCGATATGGTTTATTCAAAATCGCCCTTTTCAAAAAGATCCTGACGCTCCAGTTTTCTGTTGCGTTTTGTATCTTGCTGGGGCAGGGGCTCTCGACTTCAAAAGCCCTTCATACTTTATTTGAAATGGATGATCAATCGTTGATCTCAATCTATGCCAGAGAAATCTATTCTTCGCTAGAACAGGGGAACCGCATTGAAAAGGCAATTTCTGTCCTTCCTTTTGATACAGATTTTATCCGCTATTTTCAGATGGGCCTTCATACCTCAAATCTGGAATCCATGCTGAGTCTTTATAACGATAAGCTGAAACAAAAAGTCAACAAGGAAATCCAAAGAATGTCTTTGGTCATGCAGTGCATCAGCTATTTGAGTGTGGGTATCGTTGTGCTGGTCATTTATCAGCTTCTCTTGATGCCTTTGAATCTATTGAATTCGTTTTGAGAAAGGAGAGAAAAAATGGAAAAGAAGAATGCGTTTACTTTACTGGAGATGATGATCGTTCTTTTGATCATTACGGTGATTTTGCTGATTACTTTACCGAATATCGCTCAAAAAGAAAAGGTGATCCGTGATAAAGGCTGCAAGTCGTTGTTGACAGTTGTGGATTCTCAGATCCTTCTTTATGAAATCGAGCATGATGCCATGCCGACGATCGATGATTTGATCCAGGAAGGATATTTGAAAAAGGAACAGGCAAAGTGCCCGGATGGCACAAGTGTGGTGATCGTAGATGGACAGGCCGCCAGTCAATAATGCGTTCACGATGCTTGAGACGATGTTTGTTCTTTTGATACTGACGGTTTTTACGTGGCTGTCGATTCCGCCTTCCTTCTCATCGGTGCATCTGTTTGCCAAAAGAGTGATGGCGTATTCGGTTTTGACACAGGAAAAAGCCTTTGTGGAAAAAAGCGAAAAAGAAGTGCGAATAGAAACACATAAAGCGGTTTTTGATACTATCGAACTGGAGTATCCTTCGAGGATCACATGCGATCCCTATACTTTTCATTACAATGCAAAGGGAAATATTTCTCGAGCCAATACCATAAAATGTTATGAAGGGGAAAGAACGATCTCTTTGATTTTTCAGCTGGGAAGCGGGCGTGTCCGCATTGAATAAAAATGCCTACTTCCTTGTAGAAGCCCTGTTTGTGCTGTTCTTATTGATGTTGTGTACCTTGTTGCTGTATGAAGCGGTATTCATGTTTTCAAGAAATGGAGGATGGGTGATTGAAGAAACGATCCAGAAGGAATGGTTTTACCATGATGGAGGCTCTTCTTAGTCTTATGATCACATCGATCATTTTGATGTGTTTTGTGATCTTTGCGCAAACTTGTTTGAAAATGACACAGTTTGATGCGATGCATCAGGAGCAGATGGCCATTATTCAGCTGCGCCAGATTCTGGCCTTGTCAAAGGATATTGAGGTTCGTTCGGATTGCCTGGAAATGATCTATCGTCATGAAAAGATATCGATCGTACAGGATAAAAACCGCCTGGTCAAAAAGAATGGATATGAAATACTGATGGAAAATATAAATCATGTTTCATTTCAGGAGATAGAGAATGAAATTTTTATGGAATGGGAAAAAGAAGGACAGACGTTCTTTATGCAGGTCTATTAATGGATATATCAGTACACTGGGATTGATTTGTTTCTTTTTACTGATCCAGGTGCTGGGGTTGTTGAGCGTCTATATTTTGAACAACGCTTATCTGATCAAAGTCAATCATCAAAGCATTTTGGATCTTAGCTGTATTTCGCAAGCGGAGGCGATTGCTTTGCACAATACGCAGATTCGCGTATGCCAGAAAGATCCAAGTCAGCTGATACTAAGAAAGGAAATACAGATCCAGGATATTTTAGTTATGTTTCAAGATCAAGAAACGTATATGGAATGCTGTTATGAAAAAGACAATAAAAAAGTCCAGATGATCTTGTACTACGATGATACAGGAATCGTGGATCTGGACTATCGTTAAAGGTTTCTAAGTTCGTAATTCCATCGCTTTTCCTGAGCAATGCTGGTATTGGGGCCGTGACCGGGATAAACGGCGATGGAGTCCTCCAGCTGGCTGAGTTTTTTTAAGGATTCTTTCATCTGGATTACGCTGCCTGTAGGAAGGTCCATACGGCCTATGGATCCCTGGAAAAGGGTATCGCCTGAAAAGAGATTGCCTTCGATCATAAAGCAGCAGGATCCGCAGGAATGGCCGGGCGTATGAAGAATTTCGATTTCAAAAGGTCCGATGTGCAGTTCTTTTGGCGGTAAAGGGATCGCTGTATGGCGGCAAACGATTTCCTGATAAAAACTCATAGAGGCGTTTTGGGAAGGATCGTTTAAAAACGTGAGCTCGCTTTCATGGATATAAAGGGGCACGTTATGTTTTTCTAAAATCGCATCGACCCCGCCGATGTGATCAAAATGAGCATGTGTCAGTAAGATCGCATCCAGGCTAAGAGACTGGCTTTCTAAAAAGGAATCGATATCGAACCGGTCACCGGGATCGATCACCAGGCAGTGTTTCTCTTTGACAAGCAGGTAACAATTGGCTTGCACAGGGCCTAAGGGAAGGGTATAGATTTTCATGGTATCACCTTATAAAAAAGACCGATCGATCGGCCTTTTTTATTTCTTCTCCTTATGATCCGTTTTCTGATTACATTTTGGACAATACTTTTTGATTGTCATACGTTCAGGATGTTTCTTTTTATTACGAGTTCCAATATAATTTTCTTCTCCACAAACAGAGCATTTAAATGTAATACGATCTCTCATGGTCTGTCCTCCTTAGAATATGCGAATGAATTGTATCATAGAAAGGTTTTGGGCGCAAGAAGATTATTGCGAACTTGAAAAAAAAGAAAATAGTCTCATAACTTCATTGATAATGATACATTTCCTTTATAAGATACAGCTATGGAAACCAAAGATGTGTATCTCTGCATTGATTTAAAATCGTTTTATGCTTCGGTAGAATGCGTAGAAAGAAATCTGGATCCTTTTCAGGTCAATCTGGTTGTAGCGGATCCAACACGGGGGTCTGGAGCCATTACGCTGGCGGCCACACCGCATATTAAAAATCAAGGAGTAAAAAGCCGGGGAAGGATCTATGAAATTCCTGAAGATATTGAATATGTGATTGCACCGCCGCGAATGCATCTCTATATGGAATATTCTGCCCGGGTCTATGAAGTCTTATTAAAGTATATTGCACCGGCGGATATTCATGTGTATTCGATCGATGAGGCCTTTCTTTATATCCGGCCGTATTTGAAACTGTATCAGATGAATGCCAGAAAGCTGGCCCAAAAGATCATGGAAGATATTTATCAAAGTGTAAAGATCACCGCAACGGCCGGCGTGGGGACCAACTTATTTTTGGCCAAGGTGGCGCTGGATATCATGGCAAAACATGTGCCGGACAATATAGGGTATCTGAATGAATCGATGTTTAGGCAAAAACTATGGAGACATCAGCCGATCACAGATTTCTGGATGATTGGCAAAGGAATTGAAAAAAGGCTGAAAAAGTATGGGATCCAGGATCTTTATGCGATTGCGATGTGTCCGCCTTCTCTTTTGTATCAAGAATTTGGTGTGAATGCCGAGATCTTGATCGATCATGCCTGGGGCAAAGAACCGGTAAGGATCCAGGATATCAAAGCTTATCGGCCCAAAGGCAATTCGATCTCCAATTCACAGATCTTATTTGAAGATTATACGTATGAAGACGCGTTTTTGATCTTGAAGGAAATGGTCGATCTGAATGTATTGACATTGACGGAGAAACATCTGGTGACCAATCATATTTCTTTATATATAGGATATTCTAAAGAAGTTCGAAAACCCAGCCGCGGCTCTTGTACGATCACGAACCGCACCAATTCTTTTAAGATCCTGATGGAAGAATTTGGCTTGCTTTATAAACGAATCGCAGATGTTCATTACCCCATTCGTCAGATTGGTATATCGTTTGGACAAATCAAACCGGAATGTTATGAAGAGTATGATTTGTTTACCGATTTTAAAGAGGTGAAAAAGGAAAGAGACCTTCAGAGAACTCTTGTTCAAATTCGAAGGAAATATGGAAAAAATGCGGTCTTGAAGGGAATGAATTTTCTGGAAAAATCCACGGCGCGATACCGCAATGAAACAATAGGAGGGCATAAGGCATGAATCGGACACAACGAGCGCATATTTTTCAATCTTTTGATGCCTTGAAAGGGTATCGGGAATTGCTCTGTCAAAAAGAGAAGATCAAGGTGGAAGAGCGGATCCTTTCAGAAGATGATTGTGAGATCTTAAACCGGAAAGTCAAGAGGATACAAAAGGGGATGATCCTTACCGTTGTATATCACGATAAAACAGAGTACATCCAAATGACAGGCATGGTTGCCAAGATCGATTTTGAGAACGGGTTTGTACAAATCGTAAAAAAGAAGATTTGGCTTAAAGACATCGTCGATATGCAGGCCGATGAGCTGGATGTTCTTGTCTAAAAACAAAAAAACTTTGTCAATCGACAAAGTTAGAGAAACCATCCCACCGGACGCGTATAGACATATTGCCAGGTGTCAAATTCAGGATCATATTCTTCATAGGTTGCCTCCGAGACAATATGCAGAGTATGTCCGTTTAAAATAAGATCTTCGTAAATGAAGTTATGGCCGCAATCGCGTTCATCCAGCTTGATACCGGAGAGATCGGTCATCTCATTGGAAAGCTCCATTTTAGAAAGAAGTGCAATGATCTCTTCTTCCTTCATTCCTTCTTTCAGTGGTGTATCGATCTGGTTTTGTGACAGGTATTCTGGAAGTTCGATCAATTTGTTGTAACGTAGCATAATCATTCCTCATTTCACTTTTGTAATGGTAAACTAAGCAGGTGCAAAATGTCAATAAACAGACAAGACAGAGACGATATTTTTCGCAATAATGTTCTATACTAAAAACAAAGGGAGATAGAGGTACATATTGTTGACTCTGACATAATTCAACTTTACGTTTATATTGGATGAAAACAGTACTTTCTAGATATTGAAAAGCGACCAATCATAAAGACTGACCGCTTTGTATAATACTGGATATGAAATTGTTAAATTAGGATTTATCTTTTTCTATAATATACGACTGTAAACTTTGCTTTATTTAACACGTTGATAAACTGAAATTTAGCATAGAAAAAGCAGCCAATCTTAAAGACTAACTGCTTTGTGTGTAGGGATATGAAATTGCCAAACTGGAATTTTACTCTTTGTCGTTCAAAAGTTTATTTACTCTTTCAACCGGAAATCTGTCTTCAATGTCAATTATTTCAAACAAATTTAGGGGTAATTCTTTCTCTCCAATCAGAGTAAGATATTCATTAACAGCTCTGCGGTCAATCATAATTTTCCCATGACCGTCCCAATGACGATTGCTCTCTCTCTTTTTCAAGCCAGAAATCCAATATTCATCGCCGTTTTCAATATCTACATAGTTAGAATAACCACCATTATATTTTTGAAAAGCATGGTCATTAAAGTAAATGGTTTTCTTGGTTTTTGAAGTTTTTACATATCCAATCCATGCTGGACCATCATCAGAATATCCTGTTTTTAGTTCAATATACATTAAATCTTTAATCATTTATATCACTCCTGAATTCTAATTTATAGAAATATTATACCTTTATTTCTCACTAATTACAGTATAGAAGTGTTCTTTATGTACCTCTATCTCCCTTTGTTTTCAGTATAGAACTAAATTCTGAAGAATAATCTATACTTCAATGAATAAAGGACAACACAATACTTTTAAAAAGTTATCACCTGATTTTTTCAGTATAGAACAATAATGGTGGAATTCAACGACAATCCACTGTAATATAAAGATACACGAAAAAGGAGGAATGGAATGAAAAAACTGATGTCGCTGATATTGTCATTGGCTTTGTTTATGAATCCAATGATGGTGTTTGCTCAGGAACAGGAAGACAGTATAACGATCTATCATACAAACGATCTGCACGGATATGTAACATCTTCAGACAGTACAATTGGTCTAGGAAAAATTGCGAGTTTAAAAGAAATGAAGGCCGATTCGATTTTAGTGGATGCCGGCGATGCGACCCAGGGACTGCCGATTGCATCTTTGTCCAAAGGCGCTGACATCATTTCCTTGATGAATACAGCAGGATACGATGTGATGGCGGTAGGAAACCATGAATTTGATTTTGGCATCGATAACCTTTTGAAAAACAAGAGTCTGGCCACGTTCCCGATGTTAGGGGCCAATGTGTCTTATAATGGAGATTCTGTCTTAGAATCTTCTACGGTCGTAGAACGGGGAGAATATAAGATTGGATTCTTTGGTCTTGTGACAAAGGATACGGCGACAAGCACCAATCCTTCCGGGATCCAGGGCGTTGCGTTTGCCGATGAGATTGAAACCGCCAGGGAACAGGTGGAATATTTAGAATCCCAGGATGTCGATGCGATTGTTGGGGTCGTTCATTGCGGTGAACAAAGCGGCGGCGCCTCCACCACAGCGCAGGATATTGCCCAGGATGTGGCAGGAATCGATGTGTTGATCGATGGACACTCGCATAAAGAAGAAAATGAGGCCGTGACCAATAAAGAGACAGGCGAAACAACATTGATCGTTCAAACAGGAAGCAACGGCGCAAAAGTCGGGGAATTGACATTGACCTTCGAAGAAAATGGAAAGGTCAATGCGGCCGAAACTTTATTGGGTGTTGAAAATGTTGCGAATATTGAAGAGAATGCAGCAGTCAAAGCTCAGCTTGAAGAAATCAATGCTTCATTGTCGGAAAAACTGAGTGTGGAAATCGCACAAAGTGATACGACCTTATGGGCCGGTTCTTTAGGTGATGGAATCGCCATCACACGCGTTGTGGAAACCAATCTGGGCGATCTGGTGGCCGATGCCTTTAAGGCAAAGGCTCAGGAGATCGCGGGGAATTCTTTACCGGTGGTTGCCGTAGAAAACGGCGGAGGGGTCCGTGAAAAGTTCTCCAATGGATCCATTACCCAAAAAGATCTGGTAACGGCATTCCCGTTCTCCAATACAGTGGTTTTAAAAACGGTAACTCCAAAAGATCTCTATGGAATCATGCAGGAGGGGGCTTCGTATCTGGATGGCCAGGATCCAAAGACCGGAATGCTTTTACAGCTGGCCAATTCAGGAAGCTTTATGCAGGTCAGCGGTATGCAGGTTGTTTACAATTCACAAGCGGCATCGGTGGAGTCGATTACCTTAGATGGACAAACTACACCGTTAGATCCAGAGGATACGACGACAAAGATAATGCTTGCGACCAATAACTATGTTGCGGATTCAAAATTGCCGGGCATTGAAAAATACGCCGAAGCCGGCGGCGAACTGGAAACCATTCAGGAGTATCTTCAAAAGACAGATCTGTGTCAATACAATCAAACACAAGCACGAATCCAGTTTACCGGCAGTGAATATAAGCCGAAAGATTATCAGGCGACCGTGCAGATCTTAGATAAAGAAGGCCAGCCGTTTGCCAATCAGAGTGTGCAATTCATGGTTGATGGAACGGAATCGATGGAAGCCAGAACCGATGCCAAAGGCTATGCCTTACTGACTTTAGAAGATGGATCTCATAGTGTTCGTCTGAAATCAGGCACCGAGGAAGTCTATGTTGACAACTATTCAGGATTTGGAATCATTGAAGGAAACTATCGAGGTTCTTTCCCTGTTCTGATTACCAGCGCAACTCCAGAAGAAGAAACACCACCCGAAGAAGAGACAACAATACTTTCTAACGCTTCCGGGGTGAAGGTAGAGATCCCAGCTTCTGTTGCGGAAGGAATGGAACTGGTCGTAGCACGAATCTATGAAGGGTTGGATAACATCAAGGCCGCCATAACAAAACTGGTGAAGATCGATGGAGATAAAATAGCCGTTTATGATCTGGCTTTCACCAAAAATGGAAGTGATTATGATTTCAATAAGCAATTTGAAGCGAAAGTCATGATCCCTGTTCCTGAAGATTGGGATCCAGAATCGCTGGCTCTGTATTATTATAGTGATGAAACCAATACGGCAACAGAAATAGCTTGTCAGGTCAAGAATGGTTTTGTGGAGTTTAATACGGATCATTTCTCATACTATGTACTGGTTCAAAAAGACAATGGAAAAGAAGACCCGGATCAAACACAGAAACCAGAGTCATCGACAGAGGATAAAAAGGAAGATCCAAAAACCGAAGAAGGTTCTAAGACATCAGAACAAACCAATTCAACTCTGTATGTTCTTTTATTGGCAGTGAGTGGTGTTGTATTGATCTTGATTGGAAAATATTTGAATAAGAAAGATAAATAACCGTAAGAAGGCTTGAGATATCTCAAGCCTTTTAGAAAGAGGAAAATATGAAATTTAGTGATATTGATTTTTCGGCCATTTCCCGAATGATGGATTCCATGAGCGACGAGCAAAAAGAAAAGCTCAATGATATGGCACAGGGAATGATGGATACGATGAAAACAAATACAGAAGAAACAGAGGAAGTGGATTTCTATACCTATCTTCAAATTGACGAAGAAGAGTATATGGACCTGCCAGGAAATGTATTGGATCCAGTGGAAGCTGCCTGTGATTTGGAACAGTATTATGAAGAGGTACCAGAGAGTGATTTCAGTGCTTCGATCTTATTTTTGGCAAAAGCTGTTTTGAATATGGTTCGCCACTATCATGCACCTTTATATAAAAGCGTTCTTGAACTGGATAAATTTAGTAATCCGGCAACCACTACGCTTTATGATTATTTGTATCCATTGATGGATGAAAACAACATCCATAAGCTATGTGATGAAGGCTTTGGAGAATCCAGCTTGTGGGTGGAGCATAAAATGCTCTTGAATAAAGTGTATATGGCTCTGAATCGAGCAGAGTATGATTTTATCCATTATGAAACGTTGCAGGAAATCAAATCCATACTGTTTGATCAAAAAGGATTGATTCAAATCAAAAACTTGATATAGTATTTAGATACAGGAAGTGTTTTAGGCCCGTTATTTGGCCTTAGGCACTTCCTGTTTTACCATTTAAGGATCATAATGAAATGGATGATGGACTATAAAATAAAAACACCCTGTTTCCAGAGTGTTCATTTGCAATGGCGCCTGAAACATTACGAACAGAGCGAAAAATTTTAAAACATTACAGACAAGTATCCACCATTATAAGGGTATTTTTATTACTGTATAACCAATATAAGTGGTTATCGATTGATGTGAACCTAACTAAAAATTTGGCGAATTCTTGGCGAAAAAGGAGGCTAAGATCCTACAGAATAATCCTTTAGGTTATATACCATTAATTTGCAATTCTTTACTTCATAATAGCGAATATATTCTTCTATTTCTTGAGGCATAAGGTTAAATCCCATATCTTTATATGCCTGTATTACTTTATTGTTTGGTAAAGAAAACAAGGTTATATAACTAATCCCGATTTTTTTACTTATATTTATTATTGTAGGTAAAATAAAGTCAATGAAGATTTGTCTGCCTAACCCTATCCCGTGACCTTCAAACGTGGAAAAACTATCATTTAATGAAAAATAAGATAATTCAGCACAAGGATTATAGGTAGGATAGATGCTTTGCGTTATCCAAAAAACAGATGATGAAGACAGAGCGAAATATGCAACGATCTCTGGTTCTTTATCATCGTAGGTTATGACTACCAAATATATGGCGTATCTTAATTCATCATCCAAATAGCATGAGCATTCTTTTAAAAAAGATTCTCCAGAAGAGAATCTCTTAGACTTAAATTCCAAAATACAGGATGCATAATCTGGATAATTGTCTTTATTAAATTTTACTAACTGAAGTTTTTCTTCCATGTTTTGAATTTAATTGAATAGATTTGGCAATGAGCTCTCGTTGCTGAGCAGAAAGCTTTTTACCAACACTAGGTTTATTCAAGACACGTTCAAAAGTATTAGCAGCTTTTCCAGTCACTGGCATCAAAACAGCTTTCATTTTCATTCCTCCTCATCTTTCTGTGTATTTATTATAACATTTTGATTACTATTTTTCATAATTTTTGCTATTTAGAAAATTAAAGTAAATAGCTAAAAATGCTTTTTGGCGAATTTTTGGAAAAATAAAACACTTTCTTAATTTGCCTTTATTTAAAGCATTTCAAGAAAGTGTTCATATGCAATGGCGCCTGAAACACAACGAACGATAAATATTAAAACAGATTGATATACGCCGATAACAGCTATTTAAAAGGACTTTTTGAATTTCATTGTGCTTATAAATCGATACAAATTGATACGAATCTGACTAAAAATGTGGTGAGTTTGTGGTGAAAAATTTTAATGGATTCGGCTTTCGTAAAGTATATTTAAAGTATAATTAAAGTCTACTTTTAAAGTCTACTTTGTTATCCATTGACCTTTCTTCCGTGATCCCACTCTTTTCAGAATTCCGAGATTTTGAAGTTTAGCACAAATCTTTTTTGTTGCTCCAAGACTAATTCCTACTTTATCCGCAACGTTCTGGAGCGATAAATTACCATCATGGCTTAAAGCGTCATATACTTTTTTCTGATTTTCAGTTAATCCATTTTTATATAAAACTATATTTTTTCTAGTTGCAACATCGGGTCTATCAAAAGCCAATGGAATTGTTACCTTCAACATCCCATCATCAAAAGAAAATACTTCTTTGCCATATTTTTCAACGATAGTTGGAATTCCATGGCCGCTTTGTTCGGCATATTTGGCTGCCATGAAAATCGTTAACAAGCTTTTATTGACTGGAACGCTAGTCCCTTGATAAAATCCCTCTTTTGATAAAGAAAAGGGAAGACCACCATATGAAACTATTTCGATACGATCATCAAATAAGTAAATGGAAGGTGCTACTTCGTTTTTCCAATCATTGTGTAAGCAGGCATTAATCCAAGCTTCTCGAAAACTAGGAAAATCAAATAAAGGAAGTTCTTCTCTTATTGTATTATTTAGATTCACTTTCATTATATTTATAGTTTCAAAAAATTGCATAACTTCCGAGATAGAAATAAGCAGACATTTTCCTCCATATTCAGTTCTTTTAGACATTACGCTCTTATCAGTTCCTTCAAAGGTAATAACTTTTAAAGAAATAGAATTCCTATCGGATAATAAGTAGGCATTCATGTTGAATTTACCATTTCTGTTTATCAAACCGTAATTTGAGTAAAATTCTCTTGTAGCACTTGGATGGATTCCGTTGCCTGCTAATATGGCGAAAAGTGAATTAAAAGTAGGGTTTTGATTAGGAGATGACTTTTGACGCAAAATATCAGAATCTGAAGTAGAAAGCATTCTTCTCAAAATCTCATTTGATGCATGTTCGTCTGCTGAAACATTACGGATATAATATCTTCCATCAAATGAATATGGTATATCATATCCTCTAGCAAAAACTTTAATATATTTTCTATTAGTTTCATCTATCAATTCTTGAATATCTGCATAAATTCGAGGTTCAATCTTATCTCTTATTCTATTTCGTATATCCATTAAAGTGTTTTTGCCTATAGAAATTCCACATACATTTCCATCATCTTTTACACCATAATATACAGTGCCTTGACCATGCTTATTAAGCATGGCTACAATTGATTTCAAGCCTTTATCAAGCTGGCCTAACCCTTCTTTAAATTCTTGATATTCATTCTCGATACCGAGATTCATAACGTTCACCTCATTTCATTTAAAGTATACCTTATAAAGTATACCTTAAGTCTATTTTAAAGTCTACTTTTAAAGTCTACCACAATATTGTTACTTCTATATAAATATGATTGTGTCGATTTAAAATGTAGATTATTATAACTACTAATAACATTCAGAAACAAATGGTTCTGTGGTGAAAATGTGGCGAATGTGCATAAAAATAAAAACACTTTCTCAATTTGCCTTTATTTAAAGCATTTCAAGAAAGTGTTCATATGCAATGGCGCCTGAAACAAGACTCGAACTTGTGACCTGCCGGTTAACAGCCGGATGCTCTACCGACTGAGCTATTCAGGCAATTGCTTAATTATATTATCATAAGGTCATGCAGGATGCAATATGAAAAATTAAAAAAATTGAAAAATTGTGATACACTTTATTTGGCAAAGAAGGTGAGTCTATGATCAAAGCGATCGTAATGGATATGGATGGAACCTTATTGGATCCAAATAATAAAATCATGCCTAGCACGAAACGTGCCTTGATGCAGCTTCAGGAAAGAGGTATACAACTCATTTTGGCCAGTGGCCGAAGCTATACCCGCTTGATGCCTTACGCAAAGGAACTTTCCATGGAACGCCATCATGGTTTTCTTTTGGAGGTGGATGGTGTTGCGGTATATGACCTGTATCACAATAAAAGAAATGTGCTTCGACGTCTGACTCTTGATGAGGTCAAAAAAGCTTTTTCGGTACTGATTCAGCTGGAATGTGAGAGTATGGCCTGTTTTGATGATGGCCTGTATGATTATTTTCCCGATTCGATTCGTAAGATCAAAGAAAGGTTGCGTGAAGAAGAAAAAGTTCCTTCTGATTTTCCCTGGACTGCCGGTCCATGGGGATGGCTTTCGGATATGCGAAAAGGATATCCTAACATCACCTATATTAAAAATGTGGATGAGATTTGTCCGCCCATTAATAAACTTCAAGTGATGCAGGAGGAAAAGCCGCTGGCAGACCTGTTTACATATTTGATTAAAGAACTCCCGGACTATAACATTTTCCGTACGGCCCCCAGACAGCTTGAAATTTTGCCCAAAGGTGTATCCAAAGGGGAGACACTGCGCAAGATCATGGAAGCTGAAAATTGGAGTAAGGATGAAGTCATAGCCTTTGGAGATGGAGAAAACGACGTCAGTCTTTTCAAGGCCGTAAATACTAGTTTTGCGATGGGGCAGGCCAAAGATTATGTCAAGAAGGAAGCTAAATTCATTACTTTATCCAATGATCAGGAAGGAATATGGCATGCCTTGAAGACAATGGGTTTGATAGAAGAATAGAATGACTATTCTTCTTTTTTTCGAGTATAATACCTTAGGAAAGGGATGAGTGTGTGTCTTCGTTTTTCTTGATTTTGTTTGCATCTGTTCTGGCAAGAACCGTATCCTGGGCATTTTCCTATTTTGGACTTTCTTCTTTTGAACAGTTGATCTTTCATATCAAAGTGCCTTTGGAAGGAACCAACAAACGATTTCTTTTTGACTGGTTGATCCTGTGTCTGTTATACGGCTTGATTCTTTCTGTGCCGGTCTATCTTATCTTGGTCGTTCTATTGAAAATAACTTGGGTTAGCCTGGTCTGGTTTGGCCTTTGTCTGATTTATGCGGCGGGAAAAGTGGGATTGTTTACCTATATTATTCATCAGTTTCAAAGAAGTGATCTGTATGAAAAAGACTATATCTTTTGTGATGACACTGCGGTAAAACCGCCGAAGGAAAAAAAGAATTTGATCCACATTTATCTGGAGTCCATGGAAACGACCTATGCGTTAAAGAAGGATGGAGGGAATGCACAGGAAGAAATTCTTCCCTATTTGACATCATTGACGAAAGCCAATATTTCTTTTTCTCATCAGGAAAAAATAGGCGGAGCCAAAGTTCTGACAGGAATGGGGTGGACCACGGGAGGTATGGTTGCTTCCAGTGCCGGTGTACCATTGAATTTTCCTTTTTATCATCCTTTCTGTAAAGATTCAAGAGCGTTTATGAAAGGATTGGTTTCTTTAGGAGACATTCTTGAAAGAGAAGGGTATTCAAATACCTTGATGATCGGTTCGGATGCGGTTTTTGGAGGACGAAAGTTTTATTACGATCAACATGGGCATTATGACATTCAGGATATCAAAAAAGTAAAAGACGAAGGATGGCTTCCCAAAGATTATCATGTGTTTTGGGGCTATGAGGATGAGAAGCTTTTTGAATTTGCGAAAAAGAAGATCACGCTTCTGGCCAAAGAAGACAGACCATTTAATTTTGAGATGCTGACGGTGGATACGCATCACCCTTACGGGTATCAAAAAGAAGGGGAAGATCATCCATTCAAAGAGGGAATTTCAAATTCGATTTATCATACCGATTGTCTTTTAAAAGATTTTATGAGCTGGCTGGAAAAACAGCCTTTTTACAAGGATACCGTTGTGGTGATCCAGGGCGACCATACCAGTATGGCTGCCCAATATATTCACCATAATTATGAGAAAAGCTTCGACCGCAGGATCTGGAATTGTTTTGTGCATAGTGTGAAGCAACCGCTTAGTACAAACCATCGTGAGTTTTCAACCCTGGATCTTTTTCCAACGATTCTATCGTCAATGGGTTTTGAATTGCCTAAAGGCGGTCTGGGTCTGGGCAGAGACCTTTTTGGGGCTGAAAAAACGCTGTTGGAAAAGTATGGAGAAAAGGATCTGAATCTGAAAATAAAGCGTCAATCAAAGCTGTATAAAAAGAAAATTTTGGGGTTATAAAATTGAAAATTGTTTCATGAACATATTCGTTGACACTTCAACTAAACTTCGATATGATGAAATCACCTTATATGACTGACGGGACCAGTGGAATAGACCACGTGAAGTATAAGTGTAATTTGAGCCGACCGTCTGGGCCCGACAAAGCCTGGGGTTGGCTTTTTTGTATACGTTCAAGAGGAGGATAAGACATGTTTGAACAGTGGAATGGATTTACCGGAACCAAATGGAAAGAAGAGGTCAACGTAAGAGATTTTATTCAGAATAACTATGTTCCTTACGATGGCGATGAAGCCTTTTTGGCAGAACCGACCGAAGCGACCAACCGTTTATGGGACGCTTTACAGAAGCTCCAGAAAGAAGAACGCGCCAAGGGCGGTGTTCTTGATATGGAAACGGAAGTTGTTTCCAGTCTTACGGCGTATGGTCCAGGCTATATTGATGAAAACCTGAAAGATCTGGAACAGATCGTTGGATTACAGACTGATAAACCGTTAAAACGAGCGTTTATGCCTTACGGCGGAATTCGTATGAGCATGGAAGCTTGTGAAACCTATGGATATCATCCAAGTGAAAAGATCACTGAGATCTTCACCAAATACCATAAAACGCATAACGATGCCGTATTCAGCGCCTATACTCCGGAAATGCGTATGGCTCGTAAAAACAAGATCATTACCGGACTTCCGGATACTTATGGACGTGGACGAATCGTAGGAGATTACCGCCGTGTTGCCTTGTACGGAATCGACTTTTTGATCGAAGAAAAACAAAAGGATCTTTCCCTGTGCGGGGATGGAACGATGACGGACGATGTGATTCGTTTAAGAGAAGAGATTGCGGATCAGATCCAGGCATTAAAGGATATGAAAGAAATGGCAGCCATTTATGGTTATGATATTTCTCAGCCGGCTAAAAATGCCAAAGAAGCGGTTCAATGGGTATATTTTGGATACCTGGCAGCCATTAAGACACAAAATGGGGCGGCCATGTCTGTTGGACGTATCTCAACGTTCCTGGATATCTATATGGAACGCGATTTGAAGAATGGAACTTTGACGGAAGAAAAGGCCCAGGAGCTGGTTGATCACATGGTCATGAAATTCCGTATGGTCAAGTTTGCCCGTATTCCTTCTTATAATCAGTTGTTCTCTGGAGACCCTGTATGGGCTACACTGGATGTTGCCGGTTTAGGTATGGATGGCCGTCATATGGTCACCAAGACATGTTTTAGATTCCTTCATACACTGGAGAACATGGGACCTAGTCCAGAACCAAATCTAACGGTACTTTATTCCAGCCGTCTTCCAGAACCATTTAAAAAATACGCAGCGAAAGTCAGCGTGGCTACATCTTCTTTACAGTATGAAAGTGATGACGTGATGCGTCCGGAATGGGGCGACGATTATTCGGTTTGCTGCTGCGTCAGTGCTACCCAGACGGGAAAAGAGATGCAGTTCTTTGGAGCCCGCGCCAACCTGGCAAAATGTCTGCTGTATGCCATCAACGGCGGTGTGGATGAAAGAACCAAAATGCAGGTAGGACCGGAATACAAGCCGATCACCAGCGAAGTGTTGGATTTTGATGAAGTCATGCATAAATACGATCTTATGATGGACTGGTTAAGCGGCTTGTATGTCAATACATTGAATCTGATTCAGTACATGCACGATAAATACTATTATGAATCGGCTTTGATGGCATTGATCGATACAGACGTAAGACGTACTTTCGCAACCGGTATTGCCGGATTCTCTCATGTAGTAGACAGCTTGTGCGCCATCAAATATGCCAAGGTGACTCCGATTCGTGATGAAGATGGAATTGCGGTAGATTATAAGATCGAAGGCGACTTCCCACGTTATGGAAATGATGATGACCGTGCCGATGATATCGCGGTATGGCTATTGAAGACATTTATGAATAAGATTCGTAAACATCATACATACCGCAACAGTGAACCGACCACTTCGATTTTGACCATCACCAGCAACGTGGTTTATGGAAAAGCGACAGGAACTTTACCGGATGGAAGAAAGGCGGGAGAACCGCTTTCTCCAGGGGCCAATCCTTCCTATGGAGCTGAGAAAAACGGATTGTTGGCTTCTTTGAATTCCG
Source organism: uncultured Faecalicoccus sp. (assembly GCF_944327125.1). Lineage (GTDB taxonomy): Bacteria > Bacillota_I > Bacilli_A > Erysipelotrichales > Erysipelotrichaceae > Faecalicoccus. The sequence continues at coordinate 5,996 of NZ_CALVGO010000008.1, read as the reverse complement.
TCGCAAAATTGCCATATGAATATGCATTGGATGGAATTTCTAATACACAGACGATCAATCCAGGTGCTTTAGGACACAATGATGAAGAGCGCGCAGAGAATCTTGTTCATGTTATGGACGGATATTTTGATCAGGGAGCTCATCATTTGAATGTGAATGTATTTGGCGTTGAAAAATTGAAAGATGCCATGGAACATCCGGAAAAAGAGGAATACCAGAACTTTACGATTCGTGTCAGTGGATACGCGGTAAAATTCATCGACCTGACTCGCGAACAGCAGCTGGATGTCATTGCCAGAACTTGCCACGATCATCTATAAGATATGAAGGGAAGTATTCATTCGATTGAAACATTCGGCTCGGTTGACGGGCCGGGTGTTCGTTATGTGATCTTTTTACAAGGATGCCGTATGCGTTGTCAGTTTTGCCACAATGCGGATACCTGGAAGATCAAAGAACCGGACCAGGAAGCCAGTGAAGTTTTAAAGAAGGCTTTGCGGTATCGCTCTTATTGGAAAGATAAAGGCGGAATCACGGTTTCTGGCGGAGAACCTCTTTTACAGATGGACTTTTTGATCGAGCTGTTTGGTCTGGCCAAAGAACAAGGAATTCATACGACCTTGGATACCTCTGGGCAACCCTTTTCTAAAGATCCTTCTTTTTTGGAAAAATTTGATCGATTGATGGAAGTGACCGATCTTATTCTTTTAGATATCAAACATATAGGACCCAAAAAACATAAAGAGCTGACGGGATGGGACAATCAAAACATTCTGGAAATGGCTCAATATCTCGATTCCATTCATAAGCCTGTCTGGATACGCCATGTTTTGGTTCCATATCGAACGGACGAAGATAAAGCTTTGAAAGAGCTAGATGCGTTTTTGTCCCGGCTGGAAAATGTGGAACGGGTCGAGGTTTTGCCTTATCACACTTTGGGAGCTTATAAGTGGAAGGAACTGGGATTGGATTATCCGTTGGAAGGAATTGATCCACCGTCTCAGGATCGTATTCAGAATGCCAATTCATTACTTCATACAGATCGGTATCAACAATATTTAAATTGCTGAGGGCACAAGACTTGTGTCCTCATTTTTATAAAAAAGAATGGATAACCAAAGCTAAACGGGGGTTTACCAAACTAGTTGGGGTCTTCAACTGGGGGATGTCGATTATCCAAACTTAACCGGGGTCAACAAACGGGGTTTGATAAAAAATTACCTCTGGATCGATACCATTAAATCGTGATATCTTCCAGAGGTTTTTTATTACCGGCTCTTTTTAGCTTTCCTATAGCCGCCCCTTTTCTTTCCTGGTTTGTGAATCTCTTTATCCGGTGGGAATCTTCCGTATGGAAGCATCATCTCTATGTGTCCATAAGATCCTATTTCGATTAAATTGAAAGTTTGATATTCCATGGGATTGAGCGCTATCTTATGAACGATTCTTTTTGATTTCGATTGAAGATTTGTCAGGCTCCAATTAACTAGACTCCTTTAAACTTTGGATATCCAAAAGAATTAAAAAGAACTGAGCGCGCTCAGTTCTTTTTGTCGTTATAACCATCGGAAGATGTTGTATAGAAAGTTTTTTGGAAGAGTGAATAACCCTTGTGTGGTTGGAGTATCTGGATCGGTAGTGCCCGTTCCCCCAAAGATACAGGCTCCATTTTGCCATGTACCTCCCTGGCTGATACATTGTTGCTGCTGATCTAAACTAGGGTCGGTCGGCTGGCTTGGATCGGTGCCGGTACCAGGATCTGTGCCTGGATCGGTCGGCTGGCTTGGGTCGGTTCCCGGGTCGGTGCCAGGGTCAACAGGGGATGGATTTTCTTCCTCAATATCTTCTTCCTCTTCTTTGTCTTCTTCGTCATCTTTATCCTCTGTGTCATCTGTATAATCCTGAATTTTTCCTCCACCGGTGATCTTTGTGTCGCCTTGGGATAAGAATTCCGTTTTGATATAGCCGCTTCCATAGTGAGAAACTCCGTTTGGCTGCTCTATATCTTTATAGTTATAGAATTTCTGACAATAATCCAGAATATAATCCGAGATATGGAACGCCGTCGCATCAAATAAAAGACTATTGGTGAAGTAATAACCTAATGCTTCATTTTCTTTGCTGAATCCTGTCCATACAGCTACAGTCACACAATCGGTATAGCCAATCGACCATTCATCACGGGCGGCTCCTTCTGGAATTCCCTGACTCACACCAGCGTCTGCCCAGTCGGATGTACCAGATTTGGCATACACCGTGTAGTTTGGATTGTAAAGAATCTCGTTGAAGTTTTGATAATTTCCGGTCACGACACCCGCTAACAGATAGGATGTCATAAAGGCCGCTTCTTCACTGACTAATTCGTACTTGGTTGTATCGCCTTTGATTTCCTGTTTATCTGAACGGCGCACAATACGGCGGACAGTATGGTCGTTGATTCGAGTCCCGCCATTGGCAAGCATCGAGTAAGCGCTGGCCTGTTCACGAGGAGATGCATACATCGAAGAACCACCAATGGAATACTGTTCGTTGAAGTTGGAATAAGTATCTTCCCGATACCCCAGTTTTTTACAGAACTCAACCCAATAATCGTAGCCGGTTTCTTTGATCAGTTCTTCCATAGCCTGGGCTGCCGGGGTATTCAAAGACAGACCTAAAGCTGTTTGAAGATTGACAACGCCTCGATAGGTCCTGTCGGAGTTCTGCAGGTCCTGACCTGTATGGAAGTAGTCATCTCCGTGGTCGTTGATCTTATGCTCTGTGGACCATCCTAACAAATCAAAGGTGGAAGAATATGCCACAAGCGGTTTCATGGAAGATCCCGGCTGTCTTTCATAAGTGGAACGGTCCGTTTTGACTGCTTCATTGTAATAATTACGACCAGCCCCCACAGCGAGAACTTCACCGGTCTTATTGTCGATGACTGAGAATCCGGTATCCAGCTGTTCGATTGGGAAATCAATGATATTTCCAGCACAGATATCGTAGGCCACTTGCTGTAGTTCAGTATTTAAGGTGGTGTAGATATCCATTGGAACAACGGCAGGGTCCTGTCCGGTCAATTCGATAACTTCCTGCGTCACCTGATAAATAAATGGAGCGTTAGGATCGTTTCCCGATACATTGGTATACTTTAAGGCAAATTCCAATCGGGTGTTTTTGGCCAGGTTATATTCTGTTTCGGTAATGTAGCCGTGCTGATACATCAGCTGAAGTGTCGTGTTTCGTCTTTCGGTCGCATTGGCCAGATAATCTTGAGAAGAATCTGTCAAATTGTTCAGCGGGTTGTATGTGGCAGGGGCATTGATACATCCTGCCAGGAAAGCCGCTTCACTTAAATTCAGCTGACTCACATCTTTATTGAAGAAATAATTGGCCGCTTTCTGGATGCCTCGGGTGTTGTCGCCAGAACCAAACCAGATACGGTTTACGTAGTATTCAAAGATCTCTTCTTTATCTAAAGTCTGTTCGGCAATCAGTGAAAGGTAGATTTCCTGTATCTTAAGCTTGATGCTTTCGAAGGTGGAAAGGCCGCCTTTTTCTGCCTGGATCTTTTCTTTCTGCTTGGAAGTAAAAGTGTTATCGATCAGCTGCATGGTCAAGGTGGATCCTCCCTGAGCCAAAGAGCCCGATCGTAAGTTGGTCATGGCACTGGCGATAAAACGAGGAAGGTCAAATCCGTTATGATCGAAATAACGGCTGTCTTCAATACTTAAGAAAGCATCAATAACATCTTGCGGAATCTGATCAAAAGTGATATTTTCCCGAATCTCTGGGCCCATTTCGGAAATGACATTTCCATCCCGGTCATAGATCCGGGAGCTGGACATCGTGGTCAGATCTCCTTCGACAAACTGCATGCCTTCTGGATCGTTGATGATATTGACCAGAATAAAGAAGACAGAGATGCATCCAACTAAAAATATAGAAAGAACACCAATCGCTAATTTGTTCCAAATATCGAGTTTTCTTCGCTTTTTTGGTTTGGTTTTATTTTCCTGTGTCATTTCTTATCCTCCTTAAAATATAGGGCGTCTACGATTTTCAAATAATCCAGGCGGGGAATGTATCCTTCCTGGATCTGGTGCCCGTTTTCCTTAAACCAGGAATAAGGGATCGAGCTTTTGGAAATCGTTTCAATTTCATGAATCAATAAAGGAGCATCAACCAGATAGGTTTCGTTGTATGAAGTAAAACGAATCACAAAGAAACCTATGCCTCCATGTTTTTCCACTTTCTTTAAATGCTTGATTTGATGAGAATGAATGATCCCGATGGGAAACTGGACTTTATTTTTGGTTTCTTTGGCCTCAAAGTCTATATATCGCCCCCGATAAAGGCCGTTGTAGTCCGTAGTCGAAGGCGTTTTATAATAAGCTTCCGTGATCTTGGCCTTGTTTCGGGCCGGGTAATCCACATGAACGACTTGAACGGGTGTCGGCTTTTTATAAATCAAAGCTTTGTCGGCTTCTCGATAATAAGCGTTTGAATCGTTTAAATCGCTTTCTAAGCGCATTCCACGGTGCGTATGGAGATCTTGAGCTCCTGTCGATCGGACCGTAGAAATGGCGGTTGGATACTTCACTATACTCATCGTTCTCATTATATATGAAAACATTTCAACATTCAAATATGGTTGATTTTTCAGGCTAAAAACGGCATAATAATGAGTAGTGTTCAGGAGGAATCAAAATGGCAAAAGGAATGAATTTGACCGCTCAGGAAATCTTTGAAAAAGAGTTCCATGTTGATATCAAAGGGTATGCTCCGGCAGAAGTTGATGAATTTTTAGATTTGGTTATCGAAGATTATCAGTCTTATGACGAAAAAATGGAAGAATTAGCGCAGGCTTTGACACGCTATGAAGAAAAAATCAAAGAACTTCAGCAGGAAATCAATTCTTTAAAGAATGAAAATCAGAATTTAAATGACAAAGTCAATGCCGACTTTGTGAATGGAAATACAGATATGGTCGATATCTTAAAACGTATTGCCCGTTTGGAAAATGCGGTATTCCATACAACGAACAGCGCTCCTGTAAAAGAACAGGAATAAAAGATCATATACGATTTCGACAGTCGCTGGCGTAAGCTAGAGGAAAGTCCATGCTCGCACAGTCTGTGATGACTGTAGTGTTTGTGCTGGATGAAGTCATAAATCCAGGCAGGTTTGATCCTGACGGCTGAGTCTTTTCCTAAGGGATTTCTATGGAAAAGAATCTTTAAAAGTGCCACAGAGACGAGCTGTTCAGGAAACTGAACAGGTGGAACGGGTAAACCCCGCAAGCGAGAAACCCAAATTTGGTAGGGGAACCAGTCGGAATGAAACGAAAGGAAGACTGGATAGTATATTTACTATAGATAAATGACTGTCTAATACAGAACATGGCTTATGAAATCGAACATAACGGGAGAGATCCCGTTATTTTTTTGTCAAAAATGTAAAATCTTGATCAAAGAGTCCTTCTCGCTTTTATTTTTTGTGATACAATGTTTAGGCATGAAAGTAGGTGAAATTATGTCTCCGGACCCGTTAAGTAATAATGTACGAATACGAATCATGATGGAAAACGGAGGCATGCAGTAATGTCTCCGTCATAGAGGAGGGATTGCTGTGTTAGAATTCTACAAAACTTTTGATGATGGAACCCGCCGTATCGATGCCCCGGAAAAAGGGTGCTGGATCAATGCGGTGGCCCCTACAGAAGAAGAACGAAACTTTTTGATTGAACATATCGGTGTGCTGCCTGAATTTGTAAAATCATCTTTGGATGATGAAGAAAGTTCCCACATCGATTATGATGATGACTTTGATCAGACTTTAGTGATCATCGACTATCCGGATTCCGATGAGAGTGAAGCCAATAAAAACGAAGATTATACAACGCTTCAATATAAGACCAATCCAATGGGTATTGTTATCCTTAAAGGATATGTTGTGACGATCAGTTTATATGAAAGCTGGTCTTTACAAGATATGGCGCAGGGAAGGATCCG
>NZ_CALVGO010000007.1 GCF_944327125.1 uncultured Faecalicoccus sp. | reverse complement strand
GCCCATATGGCCTCCTGCATGTTCGAAAACGATCTGGATGAAGAGTGCTTCGGTATTATATGGGATGGAACCGGATATGGAGAGGACGGTTCTCTCTGGGGCGGTGAATTTCTCATGGGCGATCGAAAAGACTTTCGCCGTATGGGTTCCATTCGCCCGATTCCTTTGATAGGAAACGAAAAGGCCATCGTAGAGATCGGCCGCATCGGCCTTGCGTTAAGCCTGGAAGCCGGTCAGGAAATCTTACTTTTTGAAAAAGAAAAACAGGAACTTCTTAAAACGATCGGTATGCCTCACAGCCTGTCCTGCACAAGCATGGGAAGACTCTTTGATGGTTTCTACTCTTTGATCACATCAAAGACCAAACGGCGCTACGAAGGAGAGGCCCCTGTCAGTCTGGAAAACATGGCAGCACAAACCGATAAAACATATCCTTACTCGTTTTATATTCAAAACGGGATCCGTTATTTTGACTGGAAAGAAATGATCCTTATGGCTTTGACAGAAGCCGAACAACCTTCGATCCAGGCCAAAAAGATGATGAATACCCTGATAGAGATGGCCATCGATCAGGTAAAAACTTTGAATCCAGAAAAGAAGCCTGTTGTGCTCAGCGGCGGCTGTTTTCAAAATATGACGATACTCCATGGTTTGATTGAAAAATTGATGCAGCTGCATTACCCTGTTTTCTGGCACCGGGAAGTCAGCTGTAACGATGAAGGCATTGCCTTAGGGCAGCTTGCCATCGCCCATAAAAGAAGGAAGTGATACGATGTGTCTTGCGATTCCATTGACAGTACAAAAGATCGATCAAAATAAGGCCCTTGTTCAGGCCAACGGGCTCTCTCAGGAGATCCGCATTGATTTTGTGCCCGGCGTCAAAGTTGGTGATGAAGTCTTGGTTCATGCCGGCTTTGCGATTGAGATCATCGATGCCGGTGAAGCCCAAAAGACCCGATCGATTTATCAGGAGATCTTCGATGAGATTCAGTAAGCCAAACCGTCCCATTAAGATCATGGAAGTCTGCGGCACCCATACCATGGCCATTGCGCGATCCGGAATCAAATCCCTGCTGCCGGACAATGTACAATTGATCTCCGGCCCCGGATGCCCTGTCTGCGTTACCCCTTCTTCCTATATCGATACCGCATGTAAGCTGGCAGAAGATCCCAATAAGATCCTGTGCAGTTATGGCGATATGTTGAAGGTACCGGGAAGTCAGGGCCAAAGTCTGCATGAGTATGCCAACGTCCGCATTTGTCTTTCGTGTATGGAAGCCCTGGAGATCGCCAAAAAGAATCCTTCAAAAGACATCCTTTTTTTAGGAGTCGGATTTGAAACCACCGCCCCGGGAAGTGCCCTCTGTATCAAAGAGGCAAAGAAACAAAAGCTTCAAAACTTTTATTTTCTAAGCGCTCTGAAAAGAACCCAGCCTGCCATGGAGGCAGTTTTAGAGGCGCCCGATACCCAGATCGACGGATTTCTTTGCCCCGGGCATGTGGCCGTGATCTTGGGCGAAACCAGTTTTTCCTTTCTTCCCAAAACATATCACAAGCCTGGCGTGATCTGCGGGTTTGAAGAAGAGGACCTTCTGATTTCCATTGAAAAACTGATCCAGATGATCGACAAAAAGACCCCAAAGCTTGAGAATACTTACACCCGGGCCGTCAAAAAAAAGGGAAACCCGGCTGCCCTGTCTTTGATCGAAGAAGTTTTTGAATCCAGAGATTCACTTTGGAGAGGGCTTGGCCTTCTGAAACAAAGCGGACTTCAGATTCGAAAAGAATACGAAGCCTGGGATGCCTGGAAACATTTTGATCTTGAAAAGATGACCAATAAAGAACCCGCCGGATGCCGATGTGCCGATATCCTTTGCGGTACTTTGTCACCGCACCAATGTCCTTTGTTCCATAAAAGCTGCACCCCCTATCACCCCGTTGGCCCCTGTATGGTTTCCAGCGAAGGTGCCTGTGCAGCCAGCTATTATTATGAGGAGGAAACACTATGAAAAAAATCACCCTGGATCATGGAAGCGGCGGACAGCTGACTTCCGATTTGATCGATGAACTGATCATTCCCAGTTTTGAGGATCCCGCTTTAAAAGAACTCAAGGATGGTGCCGTTCTCAATGACCAGCTAGTGTTTTCTACCGATAGTTTTATCGTCGATCCCTGGAAATTTCCTGGCGGCGATATCGGTAAACTGGCCGCCTGCGGCACTATCAATGACATCTGCATGGCCGGCGGCGATCCAAAATACCTTTCTTGCGCTTTGATCCTTGAAGAAGGCTTTGATATCGAAGACCTAAAACAGATCCTGCAGTCCCTGTCAACCGTTTGCGCTCAGGCCGGTGTTTCCTTAGTGACCGGAGATACTAAGGTCATAGAAAGACAAAAAGGAAACCAGATCTTTATCAACACATCCGGTATTGGTTTTTTGAAAAAAAAGACCGGATATCAGTACCAGGAAAACGATGCTGTGATCTTGTCGGGAAGCATGGGCCGGCATGGAGCCAGTGTTTTTATGGCCCGTGAAGACATCCGCATTCAAGGCGAATTACACTCGGACTGTGCCCTTTTAAAAGAGAAAGCGTTTCAGGCCTTTGCCTGTGAAGGACTTCGGATCCTGCGCGATCCTACCCGCGGAGGCGTTGCCACTACTTGTATCGAATTGATCGAAAGATCGGATTTTGGCATGGAATTGTGGGAAGATGCCTTGCCTGTTGATAAAGACGTCGAAACACTGTGTTCCATCCTGGGATTGGATCCCCTGTATCTTGCCTGTGAAGGACGGATGTTGTGCATCGTCGATCAAAAGGAAGCTGCCGATCTTTGTTCCGCCTTAGGAAAAGAGGCACGCATCATCGGAAGGATCACAAAGGATCATCCTAAAAAACTCTATTTAAGGACAAAAATAGGGGCCCTCCGTCAATTACACAAATTGACCGGAAGACCCTTGCCAAGAATTTGTTAGGCCTTGCCTAACTTTTTTTATTCCATGTTTTTCCCAGAATATCTTTGAGCACCAACATCGCATCCAGCTCATTATAATCATACTCTTTTTGAAGCGTATGGATTAGATTTCGAAGTTCACGGGCATAATATGCGCAATCCACTTTTTCCGGATACGTTGCCAGAACCGGATATTTTTGGGCCCACATCTTTGTCCAGTCGACTTTCTTGGTGGTTTCTTCACTCGTGTTCTGGATTGCCTTTTCGATCGCTTCTATCTGCACATCGTATTCCATCAGTTTATCCAGTGACATATCATACAGTTTTGCCAGTTTGTTTGCCTGAAAAACATCGGGCAAAGTTTCATTGGTTTCCCATTTTGAAACCGTCTGCCGGCTGATTCCCAGATGTTCTGCCACTTCCTCCTGCGACATCCCCTTTTTCTTTCTTGCCGCCGATAAATTTTTTCCCAGATCCATTTTTATCCTCCTTAAGAATATTGTAGAAGATGTCTTTTTAAACGTCTAGTTCTCACCGTGTACACTTTTGCCCGAAAAGCGAACAAATCATGATTTCACATCGGGCAAACAAGCCGGACGATTCAAGATCTCCATAAACTCTTCGCCGGTAATGGTCTCCTTTTCATACAGATACTTGGCCAGTTCATGGAGCTTCATCTTGTTCTCTGACAAGATCTGGTACGCTTCATCATGGGCTTTTTTGATCAGGCTGATGACTTCATCATCGATTTTTGCGGCGGTATCGTTTGAACATTGAAGGCTGGTATCCCCGCCAAGATAGGCATTGTTGACCGTTTCCAGGGCCATCATGCCAAAATTTTCACTCATGCCATAGCGTGTGATCATTCCTCTGGCCAGTTTAGTGGCCTGTTCGATATCGTTAGAGGCACCTGTTGTTATCGTATTGAAAATCAGTTCTTCCGCACAGCGGCCACCTGTATAGATCATCAGCCGATGATAGGCATCTTCTTTGGAGATGAGATACTGTTCATCCTGTTCCACCTGCATCGTATACCCTAAGGCCCCTTTGGTGCGGGGAATGATCGTTATTTTATGAACCGGTGCCGTGTTCTGGCATTTGGCCGCCACCAGTGCATGTCCAATTTCATGATAAGCGACGATCATTCTTTCCTTATTGGAGATCGTGGTCCCTTTTTTCTGCTCTCCGGCAATCACAACCTCAATGGCTTCTTCCAAATCTTTTTGAACCACTGACTTTCGACCGTCACGAACCGCTCTTAAAGCGGCCTCATTGACCATATTGGCCAAATCGGCTCCGCTGGCACCGGCACTGGCTCTTGCGACCATATTGAAATCAATTTCCGGGGAACATTTCACCTTTTTCGCATGAAGACGGAGGATGGCTTCCCGTCCGGTAAGATCCGGGAGCTCCACAGGAATCTGACGGTCAAAACGGCCGGGTCTTGTCAAAGCCGGGTCCAAGGTCTCCGGACGATTGGTTGCCGCCAGTAAAACAACACCATCCGATCCGTCAAATCCATCCATTTCAGCCAACAGCTGGTTCAAGGTCTGCTCTCTTTCGTCGTTACCTGTCAATCCGGCGCCATCCCGCTTTTTACCAATCGTATCGATCTCATCGATAAATACGATACAAGGTGCTTTTTCTCGAGCCTGTTTAAAAAGATCACGCACTTTGGCAGCCCCGCGGCCGACAAACATTTCGACAAATTCCGAACCGGAAATGGAAAAGAAAGGAACGCCGGCTTCTCCGGCAACCGCTTTGGCCAATAATGTTTTTCCTGTCCCTGGAGGCCCCACCAGAAGGGCCCCTTTGGGCATGCGGGCTCCAATGGATTTATATTTCTGAGGATCGTTTAAGAAATCTACGATCTCTTTCAAGCTTTCTTTGGCCTCATTTTGCCCGGCAACATCCTTAAACGTTGTGCCGGTCTTGTTTCCCTCATAGACCTTCACGTTGGATTTTCCCAGATTGCCAAAACCAAAGCCGGACTGTCCAAACGACATGCTTTCATTGCCGGTCTTATCCTGAATCTTTTTGAAAGTTCTTCTTCCCAGCCAGAAAAAAACGATCAGCGGAAGAAGCAAGGTCAGAAGATAATACACGAACGGATTGACCGTATCCGAAACGACCTGGGTAAATGTCGCCTGGGCATCTTCAAGACGATTCACCAGATCGGGATCGTTCATCAATCCCGTTTCGTATGTTTTATTGTCCTCTTTTAACGTATAGAAGACCTCCTGGTTTTCAATTTGTACATTTTCCACCTGTTTTTCTTCGATCGCATCCAGAAAATCTGAATAGGCCGTGGTCTCAATGCGGCTGGAGCGTATCAAAGGTGCAACAATAAAATTCAAACACAGGATCACTGCGATAATGATCATATAATATCGATAAAGTGATTTTTTTGGTTTCTGATTCATACAATACCCCCTGTTTATACAGGGCATTATAACTGTTTTTAGCACTCTGTCAATAACTGTGCTAACAATTCTATAATTTCACATACTTTCAAAGAAAAAAAACCGCCTTTGCGGTTTTATTCAAAAAATTTGATCAGAGCCTGCGTGCCCTTGTCCCCGTAGCCTTTGTCCATTAAATCGATATATTCAGAGATCACTCTTTCCACTCCGGCCAGTTTCACCTTGTCCTGACTTAAGGCGATCTTCAGATCCTTGACAAAATGTTTGATATAAAAGCCAGGTTCAAAATCTTCTAAAACCATCTTGGCGCCATTGATCTCCAGCTGTTTGGAACCCGCAGCGCCTTCCTTTAAATACTGGTTCACAAGATCCGGATCCAGATCCTGTCCTTTCAAATAGCTCATGGCCTCACAGATCCCCTGAAGTGTATTGGCGATCATGATCTGATTGGCAATCTTTACTTTTTGACCGGCTCCTGCCTGGCCGCAATAGTAAACGTTCTTTCCAAATGCGTTAAACACACCTTGAAGAGAATCAAACACCTCTTTGGAACCTCCCACCAAAACGGTCAGCGTTCCTTGTCTGGCCCCTGTGTCGCCTCCGGTCACCGGAGCATCCAAAACTTCTACTTGTTTTTCTTTTCCTTTTTCATGCAGATCCATGGCCAGCTGAACGTCTGACGTCGTGAAATCAATACAGATCTTGTGCGGTTCAATGGCCTCCAATATTTTTTCATAAACCTCCTGAACATCGCTGACAAAACCCACCATGGTACAGATCACATCGCAATGATGGACCAGTGAAGGAATATCGGTTTCTAAAACGGCTCCTTCATCGATCAGATTCTGTACTTTTTCTGGATGTCTGGCGTATACATGCATCGTATATCCGTGTTTCATCAAATGAGATACCATGGGATTTCCCATGATTCCTGCACCAATCCAACCTATTCGCATCGTAAAGCCTCCTCTTTCATTTTCAATGCCCATGTCCTGGCATCCTGCATATCTTTAAGATCTGGATGCCCTTTGACTTGTTCAAAATTCTCTAAACTGACCTGCAGCTTTTGATCTTCCGGATGGGCCTTTAATAACGATTCATAACGCGTCTTTACCGCCTCCGGCATCTGTCCTGGACAATAAAAGTGACCGATGACGGTATTTGATGAATCGATAAAAGAAGCCGCTCTTTGATATAAAGCTTCGTAATAATTTAACGATCCGCCAAATCCGCAAGTACCAAAATATGCGATCTTTTTCCCCTGGACTTTTTTTAAAACGTCCTGGATCTTCTCTGAACAGTTTCCTTTGTCCGTCCAGGAGCCGATGAAATAAAGATCGGCCTGTTCGTCATAGTCTTTTCCAAAGGATATCGTCTCTTCTTTTAAAACTTCATATATCGCTTCTGCGATTTTCTTCGTGTTTCCTGTTACACTGTCATAAACAATACTGATTTTCATACTTACTCCACCGTTTCTAAATAGAAAGAAAATGGTCTGAATCCGTCGTTGCAGCTGATCATTGCGCTTTTAGGATCTTTCATCCATCCATCGTGCAAGTCTTTTGCCCCTGAAGCCAGAGCCAGCACATAGGGATAGAGGTTCATCCAGGCGCTTTCGCAAAACCCTGAAGGACAACAAGCATCCTGACTGATCCATGTCTGCCCTTCCTGAATGAAACAGGCATGCAAGAGCGGATTTTCATATTTTTCGATCAAATCGGCATAGACCGTCTGCCGAAGAGCTGTGATTCGTACTTTTTTCATAATTATTGATTAAAACGCTCTCTTCGCTGGGTCGACTGAATAAACAAGCGCTTCATTTCCTCTGTATCTTCTTGTTTCAACGCCGTTTTAAAATGCGATACGGCCTCCATGAACTGATCGATCTCCTCCAGAAGAATATCCTTATTTAAAACAAACAATTCGCTCCAGAGATCTTCATTGATGGAAGCGATCCTTGTCAGATCTCGAAAACTGTCTCCCGTATATTCCACAAGATGACTGTTCTCGTGAGTATTCATCAAACTGACGGCAATCACATGCGTCAGCTGAGACAGAAAACCAATCATTCGATCGTGTTCTTCTATACTCAGCTCATTGATTCGTTTGACTCCCAGGACACTTCCCAATTCTCTGGCAGTCTGAATGGCTTCTTTGGAATTTCTCGAAGTCGGTACAACAATATAATTGGCTCCGTCAAAGATCGTTTCATCGCTGAATTCGATTCCCCGGGATTCTCTTCCGCACATCGGGTGAATACTGATGAGTTCCACATCGTTTCGAAGGATTTCCTGAACAGGAAGAATGATATTGGACTTCACACCGCTGATATCCATTAAAAGGGTCTGCGGTCGAAAGTATTTCTGATTTTCCTTTACCCATGGCAAGATCTGTGTAGGATACAGAGCCAGAATGATTTCGTCACATTCCCATAAGAGCTCCCTGGGTTCTGTTGTTCCTTTTGTGATGATTTGCTTAGCCAAGGCCAGATCCAGTACTTTCTGTGAAACTTCAAATCCATATACCGCATAGCCTTTTTGCGACAAGCGTTTGGCAAAGCTGGCTCCCATGACCCCCAAACCTACGATTCCTATCGTTTTCACAATATCTCCACCTTTCCACCTATCGAAAGAACATCCTCAAAGAATGTCGGATAGCTCTTTGTGATGGCCTGCGCATCTTCAATGATACTTTCAGCCTGGGCGCATAAGCCAAACACGGTCATCGCCATCACAATACGATGGTCATTATGACCATTGATCGTTATCGGACTCTTTTCATAACTCTTTTTCCCGGTGATGGTGATCGAATCAAAAGTGGAAGAAATCGGCACGCCCCACTTTTTCAATTCGGTTTCCATCGCTTCAACACGGTCGCTTTCTTTGATTCGCAAACGGCCGGCATGCCAAAAATGGGTCGTCCCCAGGCAATAAGAAGCCAAAACACATAAGATCGGACCAAGATCGGGACAATTGGAAAGATCGATTTCCTGGGCCTTGAGATGGTTTTTCACCACGTCCACCCGATCATTATGCACCGATACCAAAGCGCCGGCCTTCTTTAAGAACGATAAGATCTCCTTATCCCCCTGTAAAGATATAGGATCCATGTTGAATAAAGAAAGTTTTCCCTGAATGGCAGCCAATACGCCAAAAAATGCCATTTGGGAATAATCGCCTTCAACCTGCACATTCCCCGCCTGATAAGACTGGCTGCCAGGAATATGATAATGATATTCATCCAGGGTATGGATCACAATGCCGAATTTCTTCAGCATCTGTATCGTTAGATCCACATAACTTCTTGATTCATAAGGCGGTACGATCTCCAGAGTACTGTCTTTTTTCAACAAAGGAAGGGCAAAAAGAAGACCGCTGATAAACTGAGAAGAAACATCGCCGGCAAGGAGGATCTTGCCCGCCTGGATCGAACCCTGGATCTCGATTTTTTCCTGATCTTGTTTAAAAAACAGTCCTTGTTTCCAAAACAAGTCCGAATAAACATCCATGGGTCTTTCCATCAGCCGTCCCTGTCCTTTGAAGATGATTTTTTGATGCGTCAGGGATGCGATCGGAATCAAAAAACGCAAGGTGGATCCCGATTCATGACAATCTAAAACCGGAGTTTGTCCTTCTAATTTTAAATCGGTTCCCTTTATGCGATATCCCTCTTTTTCTTCGGTGATCTCAGCGCCTAAAGAAGTCATACACGCTATGGTCGCTTCAATATCTTTGGAAGGCGTAATGCCGTAAAGAAAGCTCTCTCCTTGGGCCAGAGACGCACAGATCAAAGCGCGGTGCGCCATGGACTTGCTGCTGGGAATGGAAATGTTTCCCGCTACTTTTGAAGGGCGTACTCTAACTTTCATGCCGTTCACCTGTAAAATAGTCACGTCCAACTTTGCTCATCCACGCATCCAGTAAACCAAAGCTGACAATATTGTCCACAACGATACGGGCCCGATGAAGAATACATGGATCATGACGTCCTTCAATCTGTAAAGTAACATTTTCTTTGGTCATATAATCCACGGATCGCTGTTCTTTATAGATCGAAGGCGTCGGTTTGACACACGTATGGATCAGGATCGGCATCCCGTTGGAGATTCCGCCATTGATACCCGCATTATGATTGGTTCTGGTACAGAGTGTTTGATCATAATAGAATTCATCGTTGGCCGTTGATCCTTTCTGGTTCGCAAAATCAAATCCCAAGCCAAAGCTCACGCCTTTTACAGCCGGAACGGCATATAAAAGCGAGGACAAAAGGCTTTCCAAAGAGCCAAAAATAGGATCGCCGATCCCGGCGGGAAATCCTGTGATGGCAGTCTCAAGAATACCCCCTACAGAATCGCCTTCTTCTTTTGCGGATACAATCCGTTTTCTTGCCTCCTGTGCCTTTGATTCATCCAACATCGGAAAAGTACTTTGATTCATCTTTTGGATTTGTTGATGAAGGATGTGAAGATCGTCGCTGAATTTTTCATCATACACATCATGTACTTGTTCCATATGGGAGCCTACAAGCACCCCTTTGGCATATAAGATCTGTTTACATATACTGCCGGCCGCCGTGATGCAGGCCGTTAATCTTCCCGAGAAATGTCCGCCCCCGCGATAATCCTGAAAGCCGGAATATCTTTCAAAAGCGGTATAATCGGCGTGGCCGGGCCGCAGGCGTCCGCGAATCTTTTCATAATCTTTGGAATGCGGATCCTTGTTCTTGATCAAGATCGTCAGCGGTGTACCAGTTGTATATCCGTTGAAGAGTCCGGAAACGATTTCCGGAAGGTCGTCTTCATGCCGCTGGGTAGAGATATTCCCAGAAGCTTTCCGTTTTTCCATATCACGATACAAGAAATCCATATCAATCAGGATCCCGCTAGGCAAGCCATCCAGCACGGCACCAATATAAGGACCATGACTTTCCCCAAAAATGGTCATTGTGAGATTTGTTCCAATACTATTCTGCATAAGGGCCCCTTTCCAAAACGTTCCGAATTTGATCAAAGGTCATTTCTTCCAATTCAAAAGATCCGGCGTGTTTGACTTTCACGATCGTAACCGAGTCTGTGCTGCTCTTTTTGTCGTGACGAATGTAAGACATCAATGTATCCACATCATAATGCGGAATCTCAGGCAGGTTCAATCGTTTATAGATGTTTAAGACCCGCTTTTTTAAAGCCTCATCTTCGATAAAGAACAACATTCCCATGGCCACACATTCCCCATGAAGGTAAGTATCCAGTCCATAAGCACTTTCAATGGCATGGCCAATCGTGTGCCCAAAATTCAATATCTTTCTAAGGCCGCTCTCTTTTTCATCTTTTTCTACGACCTGTCTTTTGATCTCTATCGAACGTTCTATGATCCTGGTATGATCCAAATTTTCTTTTTCAAAGAGTGAAACAAGTGCTTCATCCTGGATCAATCCCATTTTCAAGGATTCAACCATACCGTTATGAAGCTGGCGTACAGAAAGATCTTCTAACACAGTCGGATCGATCAAAACCGCCTTAGGCTGATGAAAGGCACCGACAATGTTTTTATAAGAGTCTAAATCAATCGCAACCTTTCCGCCTACGCTGGAGTCCACTTGAGAAAGAAAAGTCGTAGGGATATTATAAAAATCAATTCCGCGCATATAGCTGGCAGCGACAAAGCCTGAAAGATCCCCGGCTACACCGCCTCCCACCGCAACGATTGCATCCTTGCGTGTCATATCATGCCTGATGCACTCTTCTAGAAGGCGCTTATACTGGTCAAAACATTTTGCGGATTCTCCTTGCGGAAAATAGACCATAAAGTTATCTGGACACTGTCTTCGAATCGTTTCCACATATTTTTCAGGCACCCCGTCATCCACGATGAGGGCCAGCTTTCTTTGGGTATCAATGATTGAATCTATATGGTCCAACGCCCCTTTTTCTATCAGGATCGGATAAGATTTTTCCTTAAGATCGACGATGATTTTCATAAACAACACCTCGGAATTATGATAGCACGAATACGAAAAATATAATAATGAATCGTATCTGAGAAAAAGCTTGAATTCTATCTAAATTCTGATAAAGTATAATTAAACAGTTGTTCAATCAAACAATTATAGGAGGTTCTATGAAAAAAACATATAAGATCGATGTAGACTGCGCAAACTGCGCCAACAAAATGGAAGAAGCTGCCAATAAAACAAACGGTGTTCAAAAAGCCGTTGTCAATTTTATGACACTGAAGATGATCGTTGAATTCGAAGAAGGAGCCGACATCAAAGAAGTCATGAAAAACGTTGAGAAAAATTGTAAAAAAGTTGAATCCGACTGCGAGATATTTTTGTAAAAAAAGGATATAATCTTTTTGGTGATTTTTTGATACAAAATAGTTTTCGGCAAGGAATCAAAGATGGCATTCCTATCGCTTTGGGATATTTATCCGTGTCTTTCACATTTGGCATGATGGCTTCCTCACAGGGCATTCCATTGTGGGCTGCCGGTTTGATTTCTTTGACCAACCTGACCAGCGCTGGACAATTTGCGGCCCTGGGGATCATCGCCTCAGCAGGCTCTATGATAGAAATGGCACTGACGCAGTTTGTGATCAATCTGCGCTATTTTCTCATGTCTTTATCATTGTCGCAGAAAGCCGATGAAAAAATGAATCTTCCTCAGCGCGCCGTGGTATCCTTTGGTATCACAGACGAGATCTTTGCGGTGGCTTCCAGCCGATACAACGGGGTTGGTTTTCAGTACATGACGGCACTGATGATCCTTCCTATTTTAGGCTGGACTGCAGGAACCCTGCTGGGCGGCATTACCAGTTCGATTTTGCCTTCCCGGGTGAGCGATGCCCTGGGCATTATGATCTATGGTATGTTTCTGGCCATTATTATCCCGCCTTCAAAAAAGTCCAGACCCATTCTCTGGGTATGTATGATTGCTGCCTTTTTAAGCTGCTTGCTCCAGTGGTTTTCTTTTATCGGGCAAGGCTTTGTGATCATTCTATGCACCCTGGTTGCCGCCAGCCTGGGGGCATGGCTCTTTCCTGTCAAAAAGGAGAAAGCCCATGACTAGACTTACTGGATACATGATCATTATGGCTTTGGTGACCTACGCAATACGCGCCATCCCTATGCTGTTTTTTCGAAAGAAGATAGAAAGTCCGTTTATACAGTCTTTTCTTTATTATGTCCCCTATGCCGTATTAGGCGCTATGACTTTTCCAGCGATCTTTACTTCTGGAAACGCTCTGATTCCTTCCTGTATCGGATGCATAGCGGCCATCATTCTGGCATATCGGGAAAAAAGTTTGTTGACCGTCGCCTTAGCAGCCAGTTTTTTCGTTTTTGTTTCCAGTTTGTTCTTTTGATTTTTCTTGTGTTCATCATCGAATCGCGCTATAGTAAATAAGAACGAATTGTCGGGACGTAGCACAGCTTGGTAGTGCGTTTCGTTCGGGACGAAGAGGTCGCAGGTTCAAATCCTGTCGTCCCGACCATTTTTATAAAAAACGATAACGAAGCAAAAGCTTCGTTATTTTATTATTCTAACTCTTTCAACAGATCTTCTCGCAATTGTCCCTGTATATCCAGCACATCCATTGCCTCTTGCGGACCGATCAAAAATCTTTCCATGATTTTTTTTGTATGAAGGAGCGCGCTGTCACGATTTCCTTTTTGGATCCCTTTGTCCATTCCTCTTTGGATGCCTTTCTGGATACCTTCCTGCATTCCTTTCTGGATACCTTTCTGCATTCCTTTCTGCATGCCCTCCTGCATTCCTTTTCGCATGGCATTTTGATACACTACCTCACTCCAGTTACACATCGCATCCACCTCCTGATCCAGTTCCTTTGTCAATAGTATACCATATTTTTGTATGAGTGTCGTTTTTATATATTCAACCTCCTGATTTTTCACAAACAACACCTGCAATAACCCCATCAGCTCATTCATTGGCTCCTCATTCTCTTTTGGAACACCGATCATAACAATACAAACCAAATCATAATACGCTTCGTTCCCCTTATATTCCTTTAACATTGTTTTTTCGTTCACTCTATAAACATTGATCACATTTCCTCCATCTCTGGCCGGATCCAGTAAGATCCATATCGAATAGACTTTTCTAAACGACCCGTATCTTTCTTCGATTTGTCCATCCAATAAACGATTTCCATAATATATGGCTCTGGAAAGAAGAGGATATGCAGAAGGGTCTTTACTCTGTGCTTCCAGATCAATGATCAAATTTTTATCAGGGATCTGAAAACAAATGTCAAAACAAACTTTTGCCCCGGACACAGTAAGGTCTTCTGTATTCCCGATCACCATGTTTGTACAAAGAAGATGTTCAATTTCTTTTCGGGAAAAACAACTCAGCTCGTTAACGCACTCCTTCAAGATATATGCCATGATTTGAGGATCCAGTAAGATCTTCTTACAACATTCATCGTAGGCGTTTCGTTTTTGTTCCAAAGTATCCAACAATCTCGTATTTTTGTTCTTCATATATATACATACGACGGAAAAACGAAAAACCATAAAAAAAAATCAGCGATTTCTCGCTGAAATTTATAATGATTTTTCCAAGGTCGCAATCAGCTGTGCTTCCGGCATATATCCAGAAAAAGCCGCAGCCTGCTGTCCTTTCTTAAACAAGATCATCGTCGGCACCGACATGATTCCAAATTGACGTGCCAGATCCGGACTTTGATCGACATCCACTTTAACGATCTTGACCTTGTCTTTCATTTTATCCGCTACACTTTCCAATACCGGTCCCAGCATCTTACAAGGTCCGCACCACGTTGCGAAAAAGTCGACCAATACGGCATCTTCTTTCATGTATTCATTAAATTGTTGTGCATTGATGATTTCCATTTTTCTGTCCTCTCTTTCTTTATTTTTATCTTACTGATTTCCTGCGCGTAAGTCCAATTCTTTGCCCGCCAGGATCAAATCGATCGTCTTTCCAATGCCATTGTCATTGTTGGAATCGGTAATATAACGGGAAACCGCTTTGACTTCATCCATCGCATTGGCCATGGCAACACCAATGCCGGCGTCTTTGATCATATCGATATCGTTTTGAGCATCCCCAAACGCCATGACTTCATCCATGGTAAAGCCGCCTCGCTGACAGATCTTCCTTAATGCGCTGGCTTTCGATACCCCTTTAGGCATGATCTCCAGCCAATCTGAACCAATCAAAAGAACATCGTAATCGCTCAACGCTTTTTTCAGCTCCTCAAGATGATCTTCAAAAAACTGCGCCGTGTGTACCAGGATCACTTTATTGATATCCTGTGTCAAAGTGATTTCTTTATAAGGGAGGTCAATAAAATTTCGATGCGGTCCTCCCTTTTTCAGCCCGTAGTCCATCGGTTTTCCATACTTCTTTTCTCGTTCGCGCTTTTTTTGCCGGTTGGATTCCGATATATAACTGTAGAAATCATACCCGCAGCAGAATATTCCTTCCACATCAAACTTTCGGCATACTTGTTGGATCTTTTTTCCATCCTCCGGTAAAAGAACATCGTCCAGATCGTATTCTTTCTTTTCAAAATCATAGAGGATCTGTCCATTCACTAAAGCCAAATAGTGATTTCCCTTTTCCAACCCCAACGGTTCATATACGAATGCGGTTCCGTTTTTATCCCGCCCGCTGGCAATCACAATATGCAGGCCTTGTCTCATGGCCCTTTGAATGGATGCGAAAGTTCGCGGGTCGATCTCTTTTTGGTCCGTCAGTAACGTTCCATCCAAATCAAACGCTAAACACTTAATCGTCATAACTCACCTTCCCATGAAAAAGAGGCTGATAAACAGCCCCTTCGATTAAAATAATCCTGTGATCACACCGTTTTCGTCAATATCCATGTCCAAGGCACTTGGATGTTTCGGCAAGCCCGGCATGGTGAGCACTTTTCCAGTTAAAGCGACAATGAATCCGGCTCCTAAGCTTGGACGAAGCTCGCGGACCGTGATCTTGAATCCATGCGGACGCCCCATGATTGATCCATCATCACTGAGCGACATCTGTGTTTTGGCCATACAGATTGGAAGTTTGTTCCATCCGTTTTTGTTGAAGAGGGCAATTTGTTCTTTGGCTTCCTCGGTAAATTCCACACCATCGGCACCATAGACTTTCTGGGCGATGACCGTGATTTTTTCTTCAATGGATTTCTCTACATCGTACAATGGAGCGTAATGATTTTCCTGTTCACAAAGTTCAACCACTTTATGCGCCAGATCGATAGCTCCCTTTCCTCCGTTGGCCCATACCGTAGATAAAGACATCGGATGGCCGTTTTCCTGACACCAGTTTTCCAAAGCTTGAATTTCATTATCGGTATCCGAAACAAACTGGTTGATAGCGACAACATACGGAAGCCCAAACTGTTGAACCGTATCAATGTGCTTGGCAAGATTCTCACAGCCTTTTAATAAAGCTTCCACATTTTCTTCCTTCAAGTCCTCAAAAGCCACACCGCCGTGTTGTTTCAAGGCACGGATCGTCGCAACGATCACGACCGCATGAGGCTGCAGATGAGCCAGACGGCATTTGATATCCAGAAATTTTTCAGCGCCCAGATCAGCACCAAAACCAGCTTCCGTAACGGTATAGTCCGCCAAATGGAGACAAGCTTTGGTCGCAATGACCGAGTTACAGCCGTGGGCAATATTCGCAAAAGGACCGCCATGGATCAAGACCGGATTGTGTTCCAGTGTCTGAACGATATTGGGAAGGATCGCATCCTTCATGACCATCGCCATGGCTCCTTCGCACTTCAAGTCTTTGATGTAGACCGGCTGATCATCGTAAGTATATGCCACCAGCATCTCTCCAAAGCGTTTCTTTAGATCCATCAAATCACTGGCAAGGCACAAAGCAGCCATAACTTCACTGGCTACCGTGATATTGAATCCATCTTTGCGTTCTACTCCGTTAGCTTTGGATCCCTGGCCAATCGTAATATCCCGCAGGGTTCGATCGTTCATGTCCAGACAGCGTTTGAAAGTAATTTTCTCCGGATCGATATTCAATTCATTTCCCTGATGGATATGGTTATCGATCATCGCACATACAAGATTGTTTGCGGTCGTGATCGCATGCATATCTCCGGTAAAATGAAGATTGATGTCTTCCATGGGAACAACCTGGGCATAACCGCCGCCGGCCGCTCCGCCTTTCAGGCCAAATACCGGACCTAAACTTGGCTCGCGCAAAGCCATCATCGTCTTTTTTCCAATCTGATTTAAGGCATCCCCCAAACCAACCGTCGTCGTACTCTTTCCTTCTCCGGCTTTCGTAGGGTTGATGGCCGTTACAAGGATCAGTTTTCCGTTCTCGTGGTTTTCCAGTTCTTTGATAAAATCAAATGAAAGTTTTGCCTTATATTTTCCGTAATGTTCCAAAGAATCCGCTGGGATCCCGATTTTCGCTGCGACTTTTTCAATCGGCTCCAGCACACATTCCTGGGCGATCTCTAAATCTGATTTACTCATCTTACATATCCTTCTTTCCAATATCATGCCGATAGAACAGATCTTTACAATGAATCTTTTTCACTTCTCTGTATGTATGGGCAAATGCCTCTTCCAGAGTATCTTCTAACGTAACGACCATTAAAACACGGCCGCCATCGGTCATCAGCTTTCCATCTTCTTCTTTTGTTCCCATATGATAGATCAAGGCATCACTTTGATCCACCCCTTCAATCAGAGAACCCTTTGTCGAAGAAGCCGGATAATTCGTGCTTGCCATAACGACACCATGGCTTACCTTGTCGGACCAGGTCAACGACACTTCTTTATTGTCCATCACATCCAGGATCGCCTGTACAAAATCGCTCTGCAGTCTAGGCAAGATTACTTCCGCTTCCGGATCCCCAAAACGGGCATTGAACTCAATGACCTTAACACCTTGCTTTGTCAACATAAGTCCGCCATATAAGAAACCGGTGAAAGGAACGCCCTCCGACATCATTGCTTTGGCCATAGGGACCATGACCGTATCCATTGTATTCTGAATGATTTCTTTCGTGATTTTTTTGACCGGACTGTAAGAGCCCATACCGCCGGTATTCGGTCCGGTATCACCATCATTGACACATTTATGATCCTGGGCAATTTCCAAAGGAACGACCTGATCATTATGAACCAGACAGATCAAAGAGAATTCAAAACCAACCAGACATTCTTCGATCACTACTTTATTGCCCGGCTGACTAAAAGCCACTTCCAAGGCTTCTAAAGCTTCCGAAATTTTCTGGGCAACCGTAACCCCTTTTCCGGCCTTTAAGCCATCTTCCTTGATGACAATAGGTGCTCCTTTTTCCTTAACATAGGCCACGGCATCTTCATAACGATCAAATGTCTGATAGGACGCTGTAGGAATGTGATATTTTGCCATGATTTTTTTCGCAAAATCTTTACTGGACTCCACCTGCGTGGCCGCTTTTGTCGGACCAAAGATCTTCAGTCCTTCTTTCTGGAAGGCATCCACTACCCCTTTGGACAGCGTCGCTTCCGGACCCACGATCGTTAAATCGATCATTTTCTCTTTCGCAAAAGACACCAGTCCTTCGACATCTCCATCGGAAATATCCACACACGTTCCAAGTTTTGCCATCCCCGGGTTGCCCGGTGCCATATACAACCGATCGCACAGAGCACTCTTTGAGCACGCATGTGCCAGGGCGTGTTCTCTTCCGCCTTTACCAATCACTAGAATTTTCATGAATCAATCTCCTTCTTATATTTTATTATTTTATCATGAATCCTTTTCAACTCACCAAATATTATCAAGAATTCAATACATCTTTCAGATTTTTATGAAGTTCTTTATCCGGCGTATCTTCTTCGCCTTTTTTCAACACAATATAGATCAACATCAAGCTGGCTCCCAGAATAAAGATCCCAATCAAGCTCAAGGAAGATATGCCCGCAATGGAAAACCCCAGCGCAAAGAACGCCCAGGTTTCTTTAGAAGCAAGAACATTGATCACGATCGCAAAGCCCAGGCTGGGAATCAGTCCCCGTGCCACATTCAATCCCTCCAGAAAGACCAAGGGAAGAGCCTGAACCAGGGAAACGATCCACACAGAAGGAATGGCCACCAGGAAAACAGAAGGAATCATCACTCTGGCTCCCTGCATTACGATGCCCGAAATCTGATATCTTTCGATTGCTTTAAAATCGGCCTGAAGAGCAGCCTGGTCCATTTTTTTGACGATGGAAACCGCTTTGGTGCGGCATATCCGGGTCAAAAACAAGCCGATGACAGAAAGGGGGATCGCAATCGCAATCGATAAAGAGATCACATATTCAGAAGGAACCGTACTATGAAGTCCGTGTACCATCAAAATTGAAGACGCCACCGAAGCTAAGGCCACATCCGGCGCTACACTGGCTCCGACATTGGCCCAGCCTAACGCCATCATCTGCAGACTGCCGCCTAATAAGATTCCTTCTCTTACACAACCGCTGACGATTCCGATCAGAGTGCATGCGACCAAAGGCTGATGAAACTGAAATTCATCCAAGACCCCTTCGACCCCAGCCAGAAACGCAACGATCAAGATCCCTAGTATTGTAAGCACGGACATAGTAACACCTCTTTGTATATATACTACTATATCGGGATTACCCATTAAAAAAAAGCCCAAGACAAAAGTCTTAGGCAAATTCTTAATAATTCTTGGCAAGCTTTCTGAATACAGCCTGAGGATATCCACATACCGGGCAAGCTTTTGGTGCATTTTTCCCTGTATACTGGAAACCACAGATGCCACAGATCCATGTATCGTTTTCTTCTCCGGCAAACACATTGTCGTTTTCCACATTGGACAACAGCTTCATATAGCGTTCTTCGTGCTGTTTTTCAATTTCCGCAACTTTGTCCATCTGGAAAGCGATCTTCGTGAATCCTTCTTCACGGGCTGTGTCGGCAAATTCTTTATACATTGTCGTCCATTCGTAGTTTTCTCCCGAAGCAGCTGCTTTCAGGTTTTCAGCGGTTGTACCAATTCCGCCTAAAGCTTCAAACCATAAACGGGCATGTTCCTGTTCATTACGGGCCGTTTCTTCAAAAATTTCTGCGATCTGATTCATTCCCTCTTTGCGGGCAACTTCCGCAAAATAAGTATATTTGTTACGAGCCTGGCTTTCTCCGGCAAATGCCGTCTGTAAATTCTGTTCTGTTTTTGATCCTTTTAATTCCATTGTCCTGTACCTTACCTTTCCTTAAGACATTGAGCACACGTTCCATACAACGTCAGCGCGTGTGATTCTATGGGAAGCTGCAGAGCTTCCTGAGCCTTTCGTTCCACGGAACGGTCGTAAGGCATATCCACATCGAATACGCGATGACATTTTACACAGATCAAATGATCATGAGGACGGCACGTTTTATCAAACACCTGTTTCCCCTTTTCCAACATCAGGCTCGTGATCTTATGTTCGTTCTGAAGGATCTTCAGATTCCGGTAGACCGTAGCCAGCGATATCGTTTTTCCTTCCTGGTTCAGTCCATCATAGATCTCTTCCGCACTGAAATGCTGATCCGGGTGCTCCTGCATGTAGGCATAGATCCATTCCCTCTGTATTGAAGTCTTGTGCATCTTGTCTCCTTATCTAAGAACCATTCTTAGTTTATATCTTTATTTAAAGAAAAACAAGAGAGTTTGGTAAGTGCCCCCTAACCAATCTACACTTTATAGAACTGTTCGACATCCAACACGAAAATAACGGCGCCGCCAACCTGTACTTCTAAAGGAAAAGAGGCAAAATGGGACATATCGTACCCCGCCGTGTTAGGAACGATCTCGGTCCGCTTGCTGGAATATTTTCCTATGATATCTATGGCCGTATCCACCTTGTCATCATCGCATCCGCAGATCAAAGTCGTATTTCCCGCTCTTAAAAATCCGCCTGTCGTTGCCAGCTTTGTGACCTGATACCCCGCTTTATTCAATTTTGAACTGACAGTGGGACTGTCATCGTTTGACATGATCGCTAAAATCAATTTCATAGTATGTTCCTTCTTTCTTTAAATTTATTATAGCTTAATCCCCTATCGTTCACTACACTTTCTTTTCCGGTAAATTGATGTATAATAAGTACTCAAAAGAAAGAAGGTGCTTCATGAAAACAGCTTTGGTATTGGAAGGCGGCGGTATGCGCGGCGCCTATACATGCGGCACGATCGACTTCTTTTTAGATCATAAGATCCAATTTGACGGCGTGATCGGCGTCAGTGCCGGTGCCTGTCATGCGACCAGCCTGATCAGCGAACAGCGAGGCCGAGCCATCCGGATCGGCGCTCATTATTTGGTCGACAAAAGAAGTTTTTCGTTCAAATCTCTGATTCAAACCGGCGATTTGTTCAACGCACAGTTTATCTATGACGAGATTCCCAATGTAATCGATCCTTTTGACTATAAAACTTTCAACAATTCAAAAACACGCATGTACTGCGTTTGTTTTGACTGCGAAACCGGAAAGACACTCTATGTTCCGATCCCGCATATACAGGAAAACATGGAATACATTCGTGCCAGCGCTTCTTTGCCGATCGTCAGTAAGATCGTTGAATACGACGGCCATAAAATGCTGGACGGCGGACTGGGAGACTCGATTCCTTTTGAATTTATGAAAGAAAAAGGATATGACAAGATCGTGGTCGTATCGACAAAGCCAAAAGGATACCGTAAAACATCCAATAAACTTATGCCGATGATCGAAACGATGTACAAAGACTACCCTTATGTGATCGACGCCTTAAAAAATCGTCACTTCCGCTACAATGAAGAGGTTGAAAAAATGGAACAGTGGGAACAGGAAGGAAAACTGTTTGTCATCTATCCCAGCGACACTCATGATGTAGGACGGCTGGAACAAGACCCCGTAAAATTGGAACGCTTATACGAAACCGGATATCAGGATATGGAAGCTTTAAAAGATGCACTTTACGCTTATTTAAATGCGTGATGCATCTTTTTTATCATCAAACACAAAAAAAACGGATGAATCATCCGTTTAGTCTTCGTCCACCGTCGATGCATAATAAGACAGAATATCCTGGAACAGCTGAATGGTTCGATCCACTTGTTCCTCTGTCATTTGTACGACCTGATTATAATTCTCCAATAAGATCGACTTTGATACATTGTATTTTTCTGACAGATAAGATATCCAGTCCTGACTTTCCTCCACCTGCTGTTTGGAAATAACACCTTCCGAAATGATGACGCCTTTCAAACCTTTGATGTTGACAGGAACGGACCATTTGACAAGTCCCGCATGACAGGAATACGTCTGCACTTTGTTGGATTGAAGAGCCTGAGTATAATTTTCCACCGTACATTCATCACAGTGTTTCAAGGCCGATGTGCTGGTCTTTAAACATTTACAGAAAAAATTTTTTTCCTTGGCACTGGCACTGACGATATCCGCTTCATTCTGTACAAAATAGCTATGCAGTCCTGTGATCTCATGATAAGCGTTCATCGCTTTATTGATTGCATCCATTGCGTTCATATGACTCACCTCGATATTTATATTAAAGCATTTTTTCATATAAAACGAAAGCCTTTACATACTAAATTCCGGTGATTTGGTGAAACGCATGCTGGCTGGCGATGGCTCCGTCATTGGTCGCCGTCACGACCTGGCGAAGTTCTTTCTGGATCACGTCCCCGGCCGCATAGATACCCGGGATCTTGGTCTCCATATTCTTGTCCACGATCACATATCCTTTCGGATCCAATACATCCAGCCCTTCCAAACACGCCGTCATAGGATCCTGTCCGATATATGGGAAAATACCCTGACAATCCAAGGTCCTTGTTTCTTTGGTCTCTACATTTTCCAAAACGATTCCGGAAACCTTTCCATTTTCGCTCAAAATTTCCTTAGGAATGTGTTTCACGATGACTTTGATCTTCTCATTGGCTTCGATTTGATCCTGGATTCGCTTTTCGGCCCGGAAGACATCTCTTCGAATCACGATGGTCAATCCTTTGACAAACTGTGTTAAATAAAGGCTTTCCTCCAAAGCGGAATTGCCGCCGCCGATCACAACGACTTCTTTATCCTTGAAGAACGCTCCATCACACACTGCACAAAAAGATACCCCTTTGCCGATATTTTCCTTTTCCCCTGGGATATTCAACAGTCTTTCCCTTGTTCCTGTGGCCACCAGGACCGCTTTGGCTTCGATCACCGTGCCATCGCTTAAATACACTTTTTTATCCGCATCTACCTTCTCCACATCACCATAGGCATATTCCGCCCCGAATGAAGTGGCCTGTTCAAACATCTGCATCGCCAAATCGGCACCAGCCAGTTCTTTGACTCCCGGATAGTTTGAGATCTTATGCGTTTTGATCAGTTTTCCTCCCGGTGCGCCGTTATCCAGCAACAATGTCTTTAATCCTGCGCGGGATCCATACACACTGGCTGCCATGCCGGCTGGCCCGGCTCCAATGATTACCAAATCGTATTGTCGCTCCATGCTTTTTCCTCCTTACAAAGTTCTATCAGTTCTCTAAGATCCTGTATCTGGGCACACGGATGGGCCTTGGCTTGTTTTTCTCTTTGATAAGGATCGTTACTGAAACCAATCGAATAGGCGGCCATATTTTTGGCACAGACAATGTCTGTCACGTTGTCGCCTACATAGATTACATCATCATGTCCCGTTTTCATCAACTCACATGCTTTCAAAAGTCCGGAAGGACTCGGTTTAGGTTCCGGAAGCTGTTCTTTTCCCAGCACTATATCAAAGTAGGGTTCCAGTCCCACCGCTTTTAATCCCATTTGTACGACCGCGATCCGCTTGTTGGATACCACTGCCATCGCATATCCTTGTTCCTTCAATGTCGAAACGGTCTCAAAAGCGCCCGGCATGGCTTTCAAAAGATCGTTATGGAGTCTTCGATTGATCTTCTGGTATTCTTCGATCACGTTTTCGATATCTTCCGGTTTGAAGTAGCGGCCAAACGTTTCTTCCAATGTCGGTCCAAAAAAGGAATACAATTCTTCTTCACTTAAGACAAGGTCCGGTTTTAACTTATGGAAAACTTCTTTAAACGTTTCAAATACAAGATGTTTTGAATCCTGCAGCGTTCCATCCAGATCAAAAAGAAGAACGGGTTTTTTATACCAGTGAAAAAGCTTGTGCAGGATGCCGCTTAATCCCAGGATACCGATCCCAATGATCACGATGGATACCAGCTGCGATACCCGGAGCGGTCCTATCATCAAAGAATCGGTGCGAAGCCCTTCGACAAAAAAGCGCAGAGCCCCATACCAGACACAGTACATAAAACCGCAGTCCCCGCGATGGCGGTAAAACTTCTTCCGGAAAATAAAATAGATAAAAAGAAAGCCTAAGATATTGCCCATGCTTTCATATAAGAATGTTGGTTCTCTATAGGCCCCCTGAATATACATCTGGTCTTTGATGAAGCCCGGAAAAAGATCAAAGTAACTTTCATCGACGATCTTCCCAAAGGCTTCCTGATTCATAAAGTTGCCCCAGCGGCCAAAAGCCTGGGCCACCATGACCCCGGGCATGATCGCATCAAACATTCTAAGAATGCTGACGTTTCGCTTTTTAAAATAATAAACACTGTAAAGAACGCCTACGATCAATCCGCCATAGATGGCCAGGCCGCCATTCCATATGGCAAGGATCTGATCGGGATGGGAACTGTAAAAATCCCATTCAAAGATCACATAATACGCTCTTGCGCCCAAGATCGACAAAACCATCATCGGAATCACGTAATCTTCTAAAAGCGCACTGGAATACCCCCACTTTTTTACCGTCTTTTGTGCCAGAATATAGGCAATGATCACGCCGGTCAAAATCAGTACGGCATACCAGGTAATATGAAATCCGCCAAAGGAAAGGATCACCTTAGTATCCGGAAACAGACTCATCGTCGTTACCTTCCTTGTTCTCAGCGATCTTTTTCAGTACGATCTCTTCAAATTCCTTGGCAGAATCAAATCCATCCTGAAGCAGAAGATAGTTGGTCACCGCGGTTTCAATGATGGCAGACATCGGACGGCCGCCGCTGACCGGGATACGCATCTTCAAGATCTTGACGCCCATGATCTCAGAGTACTCTTTCTCTTCGATCCCGACACGGTCGTATTCTTCTTCTCCGTCAAAAGAAACCAGTTCGATCTGAAAATCGATATTGGTCTGATGGGCAAAGGCCCCTACGCCATACATACGGCCGATGTTGATGATGCCGACTCCTCGAAGTTCCATAAATCCTTCTAACATCTTTGGGGTTCTTCCTACCAGAACATTATGGATCCGATAACAGTCAATGCGGTCATCCGCTACCAGCTGATGTCCTTTTTTGATCAATTCCAGAGCAATCTCGCTTTTCCCCATTCCGGAATCTCCGGTGATCATGACCCCAACTCCATATATCTGCATCAATTCGCCGTGGATAATGATGGAATGAGCCAGTCTTTCATCCAGATAGTTGGTCACATTTACGATCGTATGCGCGGTTTCCACCGCTGTTTTAAAGATGGGAAAGTTTTTACGGATCGCAATTTCGGCCAGTATCGGCGGACACTGGTGTCCATGGGCGATCACAATGGCCGGAGTATTCTCCCCGGTTAAAAATTCAAAGCTTTTTCGCTGTGAAACTTCATCCATTTCCTGGTCAATATATAGAATTTCTTTATCGCCTAAAATCGTTAATCGTTTGGCTACTGTATTGGGAAAATAACCCGTCAATTCCAGCCCGGGACGGTTGGTTTCCGCGGTGACGAGCCGTCTTTTCAGACTGTTTTCGTCTCCTGTTACTTGCTCCCATGCGAATTTTGCGGCCAAATCTCTAACGCTGATCGTTGGCTGTGTTTCTTGCGGCATGATTTCACTTCCTTTCCAGTAAAGGCCTTAAGTATCTTCCTGTATAACTCTGCTTGCAGGCGGCCACTTGTTCCGGCGTCCCGCTCACTAAGATCGTTCCGCCTTCCTGTCCGCCTTCAGGACCAATATCGATGATCTGGTCCGCACATTTGATCACATCCAGATTGTGTTCGATCACAATGACCGTGTCACCATGATCCACAAGCCGCTGAAGAACTTCGATCAGTTTCTTCACATCGTCACTGTGAAGCCCTGTTGTCGGTTCATCCAGCACAAACAATGTTTTTCCTGTCGCCTTCTTCTGCAGTTCACTGGCCAGTTTGACACGCTGAGCCTCTCCGCCCGAGAGCGTTGTCGCGCTTTGACCTAATTTAATATAAGACAAACCTACATCATACAACGTTTGAAGCTTATGACGGATCTTGGAAACATTGCCGAAGAAGTCGAGCGCCTCTTCCACCGTCATATCTAAAACGTCCGCTATATTTTTTCCTTTATAAGTCACCTGCAGAGTTTCTTCATTATAACGCTTTCCTTCACACTGATCACAGGGAACATAGACATCCGGAAGGAAATGCATCGAGATCCGTAAGATCCCATCACCCTGACAGGCTTCGCAGCGTCCCCCTTTTACATTGAAGGAGAATCTTCCTTTATCGTATCCCAGCATCTTTGCCTCTTTGGTCTGGGCAAACAAATCGCGGATATCGTCAAATACCCCCGTATAGGTCGCCGGATTGCTTCGCGGGGTCCGGCCAATAGGATCCTGGGAGATCTCAACGATCTTATCGATGTTTTCCAATCCCTTGATCTCTTTACAGGCACCCGGCTTGATCCGTAAACGTCCCAGGGCATTTTGTACCCCGTGCGTCAGCACTTCGGTTACCAGACTGGATTTCCCCGATCCGGAAACACCGGTGACAACGGTGAGTGTTCCGAGTTTGAAATCCACTGTTACATTTTTTAAATTGTTCTGCGTCGCTTTTACGACCCTTAATTTCTTTCCGTTTCCTTTGCGGCGTTTTAAAGGTACTTCGATGCGCTTTCTTCCGCTCAAATAAGCACCGGTGATCGAATCCGCATTGTCCATGATCTCCTGCGGTGTTCCCGCCGCAACGATCTGGCCTCCATGGATCCCGGCCCCCGGCCCAACATCGACGATATAATCACTGGCTCTCATGGTATCTTCATCGTGTTCCACAACGATCAAAGTATTGCCAAGATCCCGCATTTCCTTTAAAGCGGAGATCAGGCGGTCATTATCTCTTTGGTGAAGTCCGATGCTTGGTTCATCCAATACATACATGACACCGGTCAAACGAGAACCAATCTGCGTCGCAAGACGGATTCGCTGAGCTTCCCCGCCGGAGAGCGTAGAAGCCAAACGGTCCAGCGTCAAATAATTCAATCCGACATGATTCAAGAACTCCAGACGGCTTTTGATCTCCTTAATGATCAGATGCGCTATATTTTCCTGCATAGGGGTCAATTTCAGGTCGTTCATAAACTCCAATGCTTCTTTAATGGACATCCGGGTCCATTCATAGATGTTTTTGCCGCCGACCCGAACGCTTAATGCCTGCTGGTTCAAACGGGCCCCATGACAGACAGGGCAAGGTGCATCGGCGATAAAAGAACCATACCAGTCGCGGGACATGGCCGAGTTGGTTTCCATATAACGGCGTTCGATCATCGGGATCACCCCTTCGATATATTCATTTTTGGTCTGATGAATCCCGCCGCGCGAATGAAGCTGATAGGCAATCGGAACATCCGAACCGTATAAGATATGGTCAAGATCCTTTTTTGGAAGGTTTTTGATCGGCGTATGGATATCGATCTTGTAGAAATCGATCAAGGCCTGCATCCTTTGCCACTCCAGATTCTCCGTATTTACGATATTTTTATAATATCGGATCCCGCCTTGGGCGATCGAAAGCGATGGATCCGGGATCAAAAGCTGAACATCCACCTTCTGGGTAATGCCTAAGCCTTTACACTCCGGACACGCCCCGAAAGGCGCATTAAAGCTGAACAGTTTCGGCTCCAGTTTAGGAACGCTGAATCCGCAGATCTTACAGGCGTAATTGCTGGAAAAAAGGATTTCTTCCTTTGGCGTCAGCAATATCGCCATTCCATCGCTCAGTTTCAAAGCGGTCTCCAAAGAATCGTGAAACCGGGAACGGTTGTCGGATTTCACGATACGGTCCACCACGACATCGATGTTGTGTTTTTTATTCTTTTCTAAAGTCTCCACTTCTTCCAGGTATACGATTTGTCCATCCAGACGAATACGAACATACCCTTCCTTGATCAGTTTCTCGATCAATTCTTTATGTGTTCCCTTTTTTCCAGAAACCACCGGCGACAAGATCGTACACCGCGTTCCCTCTTCCAGTTCCATGATCCGATCGATCATCTCCTTGATCGTAGAGCCAGTGATCGGTTCATTGTGATGCGGGCAATACGGCACCCCGATCCGGGCATACATCAGTCGAAGATAATCGTAGATCTCCGTAACGGTTCCTACCGTACTTCTAGGATTGTTTGACGTTGTCTTTTGATCGATCGCAATGGCCGGAGATAAACCGTCGATCTGATCGACATCCGGTTTTTCACTGTTGCCTAAAAACTGCCGGGCATAGGCCGACAGCGATTCCATATAACGCCTTTGTCCTTCGGCATAGATCGTATCAAAGGCAAGACTGGTCTTGCCGCTTCCCGAGACACCCGTCATGATCACCAATTTATCTCTTGGGATCTCAAGGTCTATATTTTTAAGATTGTTTTCACGAGCTCCTTTGATTGAGATCGTCTTCTTTTCCATCATCATCACCTGCTTTGTATTATACCATAGGTTTTCCTTAAAAAAATAAAGTCCTCTCTATTCCAGAGAAGACATTTTGGTGCGCGGAAGAATCAGGCGAATCATGGAAGGTTCAATCTCGATCGTAGGATTTTTCATCGTTCGGATCTCTCCATCCAGATTCATGATCACTTCTTCGTTGTTCGTATCCACATGAACCGTCTGTGCCTGGTACATTTCGGCTAGGTCGGGATAGTCTACGTGTTCCCCTTTTTCATACAGTTTTGCCATCGAAACGATCTGGGTCCGTTTGACATCTTTGATCAGACAGACATCCAGAATTCCATCATTGATCAGCGCATCCGGACACGGCTGGTAACCGCCGCCGTAAAAGCGACCGTTGGAGAATACAAGGAATGTATATTTTGTTTCCGGCAGGCGTCTGTCATCGATCTGCAGACGGTATTCTTTGCCTAACGGCCGTCTCAGACTGGCCCACATCCCCATATAATAAGGAATGATCCCTCCGGCAGGAATGTATTTTTTATATTTATTGGCATATACGGCCACATTGACATCAAACCCGATCGAAGCGGTATTTAAAACGTATTCCCCATTCACCTTCAACAAGTCGCAATCCACTTCCTGGCCTTTGTCATAATTGGAAAGATCCAGGAAATCTTCCCTTGTCAGTCCGGAAAAGCTTTTGATGAAATCGTTTCCGGTTCCTACCGGAAGGATCGAAAGAGAAATGTGCTCACAGCCCGCCATTCCATTGACAACTTCATGAAGGGTCCCATCGCCTCCACATACAAAGATATGCACATCTTCTTCTGTTTTCAGTGCATATTTCTGGGCGATAAACTGAGCGTGCCCTTCGCCTTTTGTCTTTTCGATAATGATTCGGCGTCCCTGAAAATTCTCTTTGATCTGCTGAATCAAACGATATTGTTCTTTCTTTCCGGAATTTGGATTGATGATAAATACATCTTTCATATGCCTCACCTCTTTTATCCTTCTGTGGAAATCAATCTTTGCACACAGGCACTCGCTAACAGGATCCCGGCACTGGCGGGCACAAAAATGGCCGAAGCCAGCGGCTGATCGCTTTTCTGGAAAGAAGGCGCCTCCGTACTGGAAACGACCCAGATCTTTTCTTTGATCTTTTCTTTTCTTTTCCATTGACGAAGCCGTTTGGCCAGGGGATCGTACGATGTTTTTTCCAATTCCATGATCTTTAACTGTGACGGATCCTTTTTGCGTGCTGTCCCCATGCACGAAAGAAACGGGATCTTTCGTTTTAAACACGCCTGAATCAAATCTTGTTTACTGGAAATCGAATCAATGCAGTCGATCACAAAATCGACAGGACCGGAAAACAATTCATCCTCTTTGGTTTTATCGTAAAAGATACAGTATGCATCCACCCGGCAGTGTTCATTGATGGAAAGAATTCTCTCCTTGCAGACTTCCACCTTTTTTTGATTCAAAGTCAAAGTCGTCGCCATCAGCTGGCGGTTCAGATTGCTGGGTTCAAAAACATCGGCATCGATCAGGATCAAATGTCCGATTCCGGTACGGGCCAGTGCTTCGATACAAAAAGAGCCCACCCCGCCGGCACCGAAGACCATCACCGTTTTTTCAGACAGCAAGCCTGCTGCCTCTTTGCCGAAAAGTGCTTCTGTGCGCTTATTTTCCATAATACCATTCCTTTACCGCATCAAGGATCGACAAGTCATTTTTATCAAACCAATGTACCGGCATCTGGTTTTTGAACCACGTATACTGTCTTTTCGCATATTGCCGGGAGTGTTTCTGGATCTCTTTTTTTACCGACGCCAAATCTGTTTTTCCTTCCAAATAAGGCCGAAACTCCTTATAGCCGATTCCCTGAAAACTGGTATATTCCCATGTCTTTGGATCCTTGAACAAAGTACAGACTTCTTCAGGAAGTCCTTGTTCAAACATTTCTTCCACCCTTTGATCGATACGGGCATACAGTTGATCCCGGTCCATATCTAAACCGATAAAATAGACATCGTATAAAAGCCGATGTTCCTGTCTGTCTTCCCTTTGGCTTTTTGACAGGCCCGAATGAACGATCTGCAAAGCCCGGATCACCCGTTTTCGATTGTGAGGGTGGATCGTTTTGGCGGCTTTGGGATCCTGTTCTTCCAACATGGAATACAGTGTTTCATTGGAAAGGGTGTTTAAAAAAGTAGTATATTCCAGATCCGGTTCTTCTTCTTCAAATTCATAATCATATAAGGCCGCTTTGAGATACAGCCCTGTACCTCCGCAAAAGATAGGAACCTTCCCTTTTTTCAATATCTCTTGAATGGCTTGTCTGGATTTATTTTGAAAGATCTTCACATTATAAGGTTCCGAATAATTCTGGATCCCCACCAGATGATGTATGATCCCTTCCATTTGGTCAGGAAGGATCTTGGCGGTGCCGATGTTCATCTGCGAATAGACCTGCATGGAGTCCCCCGAAATGATCTCTCCCTTCAATTCTTTGGCCAGTTTCAAAGACAGCGATGTTTTTCCGATTCCTGTCGGTCCTACGACCGCAATGATTTTATCCACGTTCAAATTCCTTTCTAAGGTCTTTATCGCTCATTGTGATGACCGTTGGTCTTCCATGAGGGCAATGGTAGGGCTGTCGGCATTTTCGCAAGTCTTCGATCACCTGTTCCATCTCATCCCGAGTGAGCTTTCGATGAAAGCGAATCGAAGAATGACAAGCCATTGTCGCAATCACATGTTTTCGTAACGATTCCATGTTGACGTTGAGGTTCTGTACAAAAAAATCGACCAGATCATAAAAGAAATCTTCCTGATGCACGTCCTGGAACCACAGCGGAATCTCACGAACGATCAGGCGGTCGTTTCCAAACACCTCAAAAGAAAGACCAAACGATGCGATCTTTTCATTGATCGAATCCACCAGGGAAAGTACGTTGGCCGAAACATTCAGCACCAGCGGCACCATTAAAGGCTGGGTGGCGATCACCGGCTGATTCAGCTTTTCCAACAGCTGTTCGTAATGGTATCTTTCCTGAGCGGCGTGCTGATCAATGATCACCAGGCCTTCTTCGTTCTCACATAGAATATAAGAATCTTTCAACTGCCCGATCAAAGTCAGATGATTAAAAAATTCGTAGCCTTCATTGGCCTTTTCGGAATACGAAACGATCTCTTCCTGGATCTCATTTTTGATGACTGGCTTTTCATAATCCGAAAAGCTTTCCAGAATCGGATCCAAGGCTTCTTCCTTTTTGACAAAGACCGGTTTTTCTTCTTTGACCGGATACGGAAATGATATTTTCTGTTGTTCAAAAACCGGCGTTTGTTTTGGGGCTGCCTTCACGGTCCTCAACGAGGCCGACAAAGCCTCCCTTAATGTTTTCTGGATCAGTTCCAGAAGTTCATTCTGTTTAGAAAGACGAATCTCCCATTTATTCGGATGCACGTTGACGTCCACCAGCTGGGCATCGGTCTTGACATCCAGCACAACGATAGGAAAACGATTGGAAGGCATGTAATGTCCATACGCTTCCAAGATTGCTTTTTGTATCGGCACGCTTCGAATCAAACGAGAGTTCATCGTGATAAACATAAAATATTTTGTAGCCCGGGAAATCTTCGGCTGTACCGCCAGTCCCGAAATCTTAAAATCATCATTGTGTCCCTGAAAAGAAACGGCATTGGAAGCGACCTCTTTTCCATACATCTGAAACAGGATCTCTTTAAGATCGCCGTTCCCCGATGTCTGGAACACGATGCGTCCATCATGAGAAAGCGTAAAGCGTATATCCGGATGGGACAGTGCCATCTTATTGATCAGATCGGCAATTACACTAAATTCATAAGAAATGCTTTTTAAATGTTTGAAACGAGCCGGCGTCTTTAAAAACAGACCGCTGATCTCGATCTTTGTGCCTAACGGGCAGTTGCAGGGCTCCTGGGTCACAAGCTCTCCATAATGATAGCGGATCAAAGTAGACTGCTCCCCGTTGTTGGTCTGCATTTCCACTTTGGCCACAGAGGCAATACTGGGAAGAGCTTCTCCGCGAAAGCCCATGGTCTGAATATTAAAAAGATCTTCTTCTCGATGCATCTTGCTGGTGGCATGACGCATAAAAGCCATCTGGGCATCTTCGTGATCCATCCCGCTTCCATCATCGGTGATGATCAACTTTTCGATCCCGCCCTGAAAGGCTTCGATATCGATCACTCTGGCGCCGGCATCAATACTGTTTTCCACACATTCCTTGACAATGCCTGCCGGTCTTTCCACGACCTCTCCGGCTGCGATCATATTGGTTAAATGTTCACTCAACACTTGGATCTTTGACATGAAAGCCTCCTATTCTTCAATTTGATCCGCCAGTTTTTTGATTTCGTATAAAAAATCCTGCGCTTCTCTTGGAGACATGGAATCCACATCCAGATTTCTTAACCGCTCCAGCAGTTCGGATTTTTGCGGTTCCACCTGGTCCATCACAAAAAGACTGGGCTGATAATCCTGGGTAATTCCCTGACTTTCAAAATCGTGGAGAAGCTGACTGGCTCTTTCTAACACAACTTTGGGAAGATGGGCCAGACGGGCCACATTGACTCCATAAGACCGATCGGCTTTTCCTTCCACGACACGATAGCGGAATTCGATTTCATTTTTTTGTTCTTTTACATCGACATGAACATTATGGATCCCGGAATGAAATTCTTCCATCTGGGTCAGTTCATGATAATGCGTTGAAAATAAGGTCTTGGCCTGAATTGCTTCTTCAATATACTCCAGCATCGCCTGGGCCAGAGCCATGCCGTCATACGTTGCGGTTCCCCTTCCAATCTCATCAAAGAGGATCAAAGATCGTTTCGTGGCATAGCGCAATGCAACATTGGCTTCCATCATTTCCACCATAAACGTAGACTTGCCGCTAAGAATATCATCGCTGGCTCCAATGCGGGTAAAGATGCGGTCAAAAATCGGCAGGTCGGCTTTTTTGGCAGGGATAAAACTTCCCATCTGTGCCATGATCACCAACAAGGCGTTCTGGCGCATATACGTGGATTTTCCGCCCATATTGGGACCGGTGATCAGCTGAATACACTCTGTATCTTTCATGATCCAGTCATTGGATACATATTTCTTCTTTTTCATCCGGGCATCCAGGATCGGATGCTTCCCTTCGATCACATAGACGCTCTGATCAGGATGGAAAACCGGGCATGTATACCCTTTTTCACTGGCTAAAACGGCCAGCGATACCAGGCTGTCCACCGTGGCCAAAGTCTTGGCCAAAGCGTGCAGATCGAACAAGCGGTACTTGATCTGATTCAACAGCTGACGAAACAATTCCTGTTCCAGCTTTACTTTCTCCTCCTGGGCATGCAGGATCTGTTCTTCTTTTTCTTTTAACTCCTGGGTCACAAAACGGGTGGCATTGGCTAACGTTTGTTTAGCGTGATAGCCAAATTCTTCTTTGATGGCGGATAAATTTCCGTTACGAACTTCAATATAATACCCAAATACGCGGTTGTATCCAATTTTTAAAGATTTGATTCCCGTTCTTTCCCGTTCTTTGGATTCCAGATCAAGAATGAAATTCTTTCCTTTTTCACTGATTTCTCTTAACTGATCCAGCGTTTCATCATAACCCGTCTGAAAAACGCCGCCGTCTTTTAATGTCAATGGCGGATCGGGTACGATGGCATCCCGAATTTTATCCAAAAGATCCTGACAGTCCGGGGTTTGTTTGAATTCCGGATAACTTTCCAGTTCACAGGATAGATCCAGGATCGGTTTGGCGTGTTCTAATGTCGCTACCAGCTGTAAAACATCTCTGGGGCTCGCATTCCCGTAGGCCATACGGGAAGCCAGACGTTCCATATCATAAACGTAGAACAAATGTTCTCTAAGATCTTCCCGAAGCATAAATTGATCGATCAGTGCCTGAACTGCCTGTTGTCGTTTGGCAATCTTCGATACTTCCAACAAAGGCATTTCGATCCATCGTTTCAACAGTCTGGATCCCATGGCGCTTTGACAGCGATCCATAAACTCCCACAGACTGCAGCCCTTTTCATTGGACGACTGACTGGAAGTCAGTTCCAGATGTTTTTTGGTTTCATAATCCATGATCAAAGTGGACTCTTTGTTCATACAGAGAACCGGTAAAAAATGATCGATATGCTGCTTCTGAGTTTCTTTTAAATATCCCATCAGCTGGGCCAAAGCCAGTTTTAAATTTTCTGAGGTTTCTCCATTCAATAAAAC
Source organism: uncultured Faecalicoccus sp. (assembly GCF_944327125.1). Lineage (GTDB taxonomy): Bacteria > Bacillota_I > Bacilli_A > Erysipelotrichales > Erysipelotrichaceae > Faecalicoccus. The sequence continues at coordinate 7,116 of NZ_CALVGO010000007.1, read as the reverse complement.
CGCATCTTCTTTTTCCAGCTCGGTTTTCTTCTGATAAGAAACCAGAAGGTCCATTTCTTCTAACGCTTTTTTCCATTTTTTATCCAGGGAAACCGGACAAATGATCTCTTTGACTTCCTGTTCCAAAACGGCTTTTTGAAGAGCGACCAGAGACCGTTCAATCGTTTGGTATTTCAATTCGCCGGTGCTGAGTTCTCCATACAGGATCAAGATCTCAAAACTGGAAAGAATCACACTGGCCATATAATTGGACGCTTTCGCATCCTGGTTTTCATCCATGTACGTTCCCGGCGTGATGATCTTGATGATCCCGCGGTCCACCAGACCTTTGGAAGTTGCCGGGTCGGAAAGCTGCTCACAAATAGCCACTTTATATCCTTTTTTGATCAATCGCTGAATGTAGGAGTTCGCGGCATGATACGGGATCCCGCACATGGGAACCTTTTCTTCTACGCCGGCGCTTCTGCCTGTCAAAACAAGGTCCAGCTCCTGACTGGCAATCTTGGCATCTTCAAAAAACATCTCATAAAAATCACCCAGACGATAAAACAAAATAGGTTCCGGGTTTTCTTCTTTGAGTTTTATATAATGCTGCATCATTGGTGTGTATTTTTTTTCTGACATATCCTTATTATAACAATTTTTCAAAGAGTTTCCATTCTATGATATACTATTAACCATCAGAAAAGGAGGACCTTGATGAAACAGACCATCACGTTAGGAAAATACACCTTTCGCATCGATACCGGTTTTATCTTAATGCTTGTGCTGATGGGCCTGACCAGCTTTTTTGCCCTCTATAACGCATTCAACCTGATCAGTGATGGTTCCGGATATGGATATATGTTCCGTCAGATCATGTGGTACGGCATTGGTTTTACCGCCATGTTCATCCTGTGTTCCTTCCCCAATGAAGCCATCTATTCCATAATGAAAAAAGCCTATACCGTTCTTATGGGATGTTTGGTCTATCTCCTTATCTCCCGGATCCTGATCTCTGTCAGCGGCAATGCGATCCATTTGCCGTTTGCCGGCAGCATCAATGGAGCCGTTTCCTGGTTTTCTTTGCCCTTTGCGAGCTTTCAGCCCAGCGAATTTATCAAGATCGTTTTGATCGTGCTGGTCTCCAAGACAATTGCCCTGCACCAGGATGAGCATCCAGAGCCTACCAACAAAGACGATTTGAACCTTCTTATCAAGATCGCAAAAATCGTTGTGCCGCCGATGGTATTGATCCTTTTACAGCCAGATACTGGAGTTATGATCATCATCGCCTTGACCACAATGATCCTCTTGATGTGTTCCGGTATTCGAAAACAGTATATTTGGGTCTTGTTTATTCTGATTGGAATCGCTGTGGCCGGTTTTTTCTATCTTTATTTCTTTCAAAGAGAACTGTTGGAAGTCTTTATATCCAACTATCGTCTTTCGCGCATCGATGCCTGGCTGGATCCGGAAGGAAACATTCAAGGAAGCTCCAATCAGCTCTATACAGCCTTGTTGTCGTTAGGAAGCGCCGGGGTTTCCGGCTATGGAATGCAGGCCGATATCATTGCCATTCCCGAAGCTCACACCGACTTCATCTTCGCGGCGATCGGTCAGTGTTTCGGGCTATTAGGAACAAGTTTCATCTTGATTCTCTGCCTGGGATTTGACTTGGTCTTATTTAAAATTGCCTATAACACGGCAAACCGAAGAGACCGTTTTATTGTCATTGGTGTCATTGCGATGTTGATCTACCAACAAATTCAAAACTTATGCATGATCGTTGGTTTGTTACCAATCACAGGAATCACTTTACCGATGATATCCTATGGAGGAAGTAGTATATTATCTTATTTTATCGCCTTTGCGATCATCATGAATATTTCACCTGTCTCCAAAAAAGTGATTGTGATTGGACATAGAGCACCTAAGAAATTAAAAAGTTCCCGAAAGAAAACGAGAACTTAATATAAATTTTTTAAGCGTTTCAAATACGAGTATTCTCGATAGTGCGCAAACCGCACTCTTTTTTTTGACGTTTTGATCTTGACCCATTCGACATCCTGTAAAGAAGTTTCCAGATGATCATAACAAGCTCGAGCCATCGCCAGAGACTGCCCTTGGATCTTCACTTCCCGGTCAGACCGCATGATATAAGGATTTCTTAAAGAATGATGATTTTTATGCGAGATGGCCATGATCTCACAAAGTTGAAGAACCCGAAGTCCATCATCGATTACAGCCCCCTGCAAAGCTCTGTTGATGGCAGTAGACCCTGCCTGTGTACTGATGCAGATGCCGGAACCTGTACAATGTTCAAAAAATTCGCCATCGATATAAACATCAAAGGACAAAGTCTTGGAAAAAGATTCAATACGAATCTCGTTCAAGGCATAACAAGTCTCTTTCTGTAAAGAAGTCTCCATCTGTAATAAAGGCATTTCTTCATAACAAGGAATATTCGCCACAATATCCTCTAAAAAGGAATGAATTTCTTCATGCGTATAATCCGTAAAAAATCCCAACGTCCCTGTATGGATACCGACAAAACTGATTTGGTCCAATACAGGAAGATATTGATGAATGCCTCGCAATAAGGTCCCGTCTCCGCCAATCGATAAGATCATTTCCGGATTGTCCGAATCATAGATCCAGCCTCTATTTTGACATTCCTGAATCAAATGTTTCGAAACTTGACGGGAATGTTCATCATTTCGTACGATCGTAGTAAAACGCATGGACATCTTTCCTTTCATTTTCATCTATTGTACCATATTTTCAAAAGGAGGAACATTTATGAACGACCCGATAGAAAGAGAACTCAAAATTCTTATCACCAAAGAAGAATATGATAAAATCATCCATTCATATGATTTTGAGAAACAAATAAAACAAACCAATACATATTACGATACACCAGACAATCAAATAAAAAAGTGTAACGGAGCGCTTCGAATCCGAAAAATCAATCACCAGAACATCTTTACTTTAAAAATCAAAAAAGATGCCATCACTCATTATGAATATGAAAAACAAATTGATGTCGATACCATAAAAGAGATCAAAGATCCGGAAATTCTGGAATGGTGTTCGATGCATCACATTTCACTGGATGTAGAACCCATCGTTTCTTTCACAACGTACCGAAGCGTTCTCAACCTTAAACAAGCCCAGATCTGTGCCGATATCACAGAATTCGATCAAGCTACCGATTACGAAATTGAATATGAATATCGATATGAACACGATGGAATTTCCTATTTTAATCAGATTTTGGAGCCAATTCATAAACAATATAAAAAAAATTGCCCCAGCAAGATCGCAAGGGCATTTCAATATCAAAATTTATGAGTTAAACGATAGAAGAAGGATTTCGAATTATATTCTTCTTCTTTTTTCTTATAATCTTCGATTTCTTTCCTCATATTTTCTAAGGCAGCGGTTTCTTCTTTTAAGGAATTATTTTCCAAGGTAAGTTTTTGAATCTGTTCTTCCTTCGATTGATTTTCCAACAAGAAAGTCTGTTTACTTTTCTCAATTTCTAAGGCAAGACGTTCCTGGTATAAGGCTTCAATTTGTTCTTGAGCCTTTTCTTTTTCTTCAATGATCGCTTTCAATTTTTCATTTTCAAAGCGAAGTTCCATTTCCACGGTTGAAATCTCATGTTTCTCCTTGCGGAAATACTTCGATAACCGCTCTACCCCTTCGGCTTTGATCGTGATCCGCCGTGTTTCAGGATTCTTGTATTTCCAGTCTTTATCCGGGTTATCTTTGATCAATTTCGCAATGGCCTTATCCACTGTATTTCGTGATTTGGAAAAATGCTGACAAATCTGTGCAATATCCATGTCGTAGAAAACATCAATAGGTGTTTTTTCTTCCATAAAGCTCCCCTTCCTATGATTTTCCTAACACCAATCCTATTTTGGTTTTTATATTCTAACACACTTCTTTTTTTATTTCCATAGTTTCATAGGAATTTCACATCTTAAAATTTCTTTGATTTTTGTATTTGTTCCAATTCATATGTAAAATCACAGGAATTTATTATTGTATTTTTTAAGTATTTCTTTATTCATATGATTGAATAAAAGATGTTTTTGCAGTCATATGAATATAATATACGACATTTTTATTTGAATCTGAATTCATATGAATGAAAAAAGCTTAAAATTTACCTTTACAGAAAATCATTAGACCATGTGAAAAGAATATAAAAAATCATATAAAATCTATAAAATCCATATATTTAATATGATTTATCCTATAAATTTCATATGATAGAGAAGATATTGGTTATTTTCGGCCCTGAAAAGCCTTTAACAGTGTTAATGTGTCGGTATAATCCAAATGTCCGCCCATAGGAATGCCATATGCCAATCGTGTGACCTTTGCCTTTTCTCCTACAAGCTTTTCAATGTACATAGAAGTCGTTTCTCCTTCAAGCGTCGGATCCAGCGCAAGGATCACTTCATCCACTTGATTGGATTCTATGCGTTTGATCAGTTCTTCAATCCGTATGTCTTCTGGCATAATTCCTTTTGAAGTGTTGATCAGGCCGTTTAATACATGATACAATCCGTTATATTCCTGAATGGATTCTATAACCTCTATATCTTTTGGGCTTTGAACCACACAGAGAAGGGAAGTGTCTCGATTTTTATCTTCACAAATCGTACAAATTCGTCCTTCACATAGGTTTCCACACGTTTCACAGCGTTCTATGCCTTCTTTTAAAACTTCTATGGCTTGAATAAACTCTTCCTGCTTGTTTTTATTCCAATTCAATGTTTCGTAGGCATACCGTTCTGCCGTTTTTCTTCCTACTCCCGGAAGTTTTTGAAAGGCAAGAATCAGGTTTTCAAATTTTATTGGATACATTATACAGTTCAATTCCTTTCTTTTTCATAGGATCAGTCATCTATGACTTGAATTCCTGGAAACCATCGTTTCATTTTTTGTTCGATTGTTTCTTCTTTCGTTGTGTTTTCATCTTCTTTGATGCATATATCCACAATAGCCGGCTCAGGCAGGGCATTGTCCCTCATTCTTTCTTTAAACTCTTTGAGCACTCGCTCGCACTGTACCGGGTCCAGGGCGAAGATAACCTTCGGTATTCCTAAAAGTTGTTCTGTATACTTTTCATATCCATCTTCCAGCTGGATCGAATTCACTTCTTTTGCCTGGATTTCTGATTTTACTTCTACAATCAGATAATTCGTTCCGCTGGCCACGATCTTACAATTTCTTAAACTGGAGGCGTAACGAGCACTACTCAAATCCGACAAATAGAGATCGTTGTTCTTCATTTTTTCAGTATCCATTTGCCGTTCGGATTTCTTTGCTCCCACCAAGAGCTGAAGCACATATTCATCGTTCAATATGATTTTATGATCGTCTTTTTTCTCACTTTTTAATGTTTCACGTGAAACATCAGATATTTGATTTTCTTCATTTTTAACCAAAATATCGTCATTTTTTAACTCTTTTTTAACTTTTTCTGATTTTTCAGATGGAGATTCATATGATTTATCCTCTTTTTTCTCCAATTGAACATTCATCTCTACTTTCTGAATAGGTTTGTTTTCCATCTGGATTTCTTCTTTTTGTTCATATGAATCCGATACACATTTCAAAAGAGCGGTTTCTAAATAGTCTAAAACACTGGAAGCGTGATTGTATTTATTATACGTTTCTATCAATTCCTCCAGCACACGCATACGGAAAGGAGCAGGGGAGAGTGCTACCTTTTTTTCTATGACTTGTTTGTTCGATTCTGTGACCAGGTCTGTATTGGATGCATAATCCAGAATTACACTGTCCTTTAATAAAGAAATCAGATCCTGTGTCATTCTCTTGAGATCCATACCGGTTTCCTGAGCCTGTTGAAGATCTTTGATGACTTCTTCAATCTTTCCTTTATAAAGATTATAAAAGATATCTCCCAATTCTTCGGTGGTCATTACACCATAGATCTGACGAACATCGTTGACCTGGATCTTCGATACACAATAAGCCGAGCATTGATCTAAAATGGAGAGGGCATCACGCATTCCACCATCGCTCAGCTGAGCAATCAATGCGATTGCTTCTTCATCAATCTGAATGTTTTCCAACTGACAGACAATTTGAAGACGGTTCTTTAGATCTTCCAAACAGACTTTATTGAAATCAAATCGCTGACAACGCGAAATGATCGTGGAAATAACCTTGTTGGGTTCTGTTGTCGCAAGAATGAACACTACGTGAGCCGGGGGCTCTTCAATGGTCTTTAATAAAGCATTAAAGGCACCTGTGGTCATCATATGGACCTCATCGATGATATACACTTTATATTTTCCCTGCATAGGGGCATACTTTACTCTTTCAATCAAATTACGAACTTCATCCACTCCATTGTTTGAAGCGGCATCGATTTCAATGATATCCGGATGATTCCCATTCTGTACCATTTGACAATTGGTGCACTCTTCGCACGGTTTATGATCTGCACTTTCACAATTCAACATTTTCGCAAAGATCTTCGCCACCGTAGTTTTTCCCGTTCCTCTGGGACCGCAGAACAAATAGGCATGAGCGATTCGATTTTGATCCACTGCGTTCTTTAACGTTTGTATGATATGTTTCTGTCCCACAACATCTTCAAAACGCTGAGGGCGATATTTTCTGTATAGTGCCTGATACATACCACCAGACCTCACTTTCTAACTTATTTATTATAACATAAAGGCTCAAGCCTTCTTTCGTTTCCTTTTGAAAAACTCCTTTAAAAGACTTGAGCATTCTTGTTCCAATACGCCTCCAGACAGGGAAGGGTAGTGATTGAATCCTTTTACCGAGAATAAATTCGTACACGTCCCTGCACAGCCGCCCTTTGGATCATAGGCGCCGTATACCACTCTTTCTATTCGAGACTGAATAATGGCTCCCGCACACATAGGACATGGTTCCAGAGTCACATATAATGTACATCCCTCCAGACGCCATGACCCCAATTTGCGGCACGCCTTTTCAATGGCGAGAATCTCCGCATGGGCCGTTGATTCCTGTTTGGTTTCTCTTTGATTGTAAGCTCGGGCAACAATCTGATCCTCTTTGACAATGACACATCCAATAGGGACTTCGTCTTTA
>NZ_CALVGO010000006.1 GCF_944327125.1 uncultured Faecalicoccus sp. | reverse complement strand
GAAGAACGAGCAAAGGCAGATCCTGATTATGACCTATATATGGATGCGATGGTCGATGAATGCTATGACGCAATCGTCCACAAATTTATTACGTCTCAGCCTTTAAAGGTCACTAATGACAAAATTCCATTCCTGATCTTTAAAAGTAACATTGATATGAGAAATGTCCGCATGTTTTGCCAGGCCATTCTTGACGAAGTATATGAAAGTACCGGGATTGACCACAAAGCCAGGTATTTAGAACTGAAAACTATGTTTATGCAGACCGGAAAGGATCCTTCTCCATTTAAAGGAAACAAGGTAGGAGAAAAGCTGACACAGTCTCCAATTTTTAAAGAACAAATGGAGATTCTGGAAGGAAGCCATAAACAAATCGATTCAGGAATCATTACTCCTTTTAAAGAGTATATACTTATCAAGAACGAACAGGCAAAAGCAAAAAAAGAGAACGAAGAAATTGTAGAATGGTAGAATATATTCCCAATCAAATGTTGATTGGGAATTTTTCATAGAACTTAAAAAAGAGCTTCGATCGAAGCTCTTTTTTTGTGGAAATTAGAGAGAATTTGCTCTAGATTAAGCAACTACGTTCCAAGGAACTGGTACTAATGGTGTGTAGCTTCCTGCCCAAATACCGAAGATACCACCAACGATACCGATTACTAAGAACAATCCGATACACTTAACTGGAGTCCATCCCTTCTTAGAAATTAAGAAGTAGCACATTAAAGTGAACAGTAATGGAATCAAGCAAGGCAAGATCATATTCAAGTAATCTTGGATGTTGATGAATACATCAACCATTGTTTCGCCATCTTCACCAACAGTCTGTCCATTAGGAATAGAGATACCTAATTTAGTTCCAGCACCATAGTTAGAAATCAAGGCACCAACAACGAATACACCTAATACGCTGGCAGCATGTGTAAAGGCTTTGGCATTGGCAGTCATCATCTGAACTGCTTTCATACCTAAGTTGTAAGACCAATACATCAAACCATAACGCAATGCCATTTCAACACCGAATGCGATGATGAAGTAAAGGATAGGTCCAATAATGCTTCCTTCAATAGCCATGTTTGCAGTCAAACCAGCTGTGATAGGAATCAAAGTATACCAGAACAATGCGTCACCGATACCTCCTAATGGAGCGGCAACAGAGATACGTACGGAACGGATAGTCTGAATATCAGTCTTCATCTGTTCCATTGAAAGAACGATACCCATAACGAATGTTACAGCGAATGGGTGAGTGTTCAAGAAGTCCATGTTGTGTGTCATGGAAGCAGCCAAGTCATCTTTGTTCTTATGAACTGCCTGAAGACCTGGAAGCATAGCCCACAACCATCCAGCAGATTGCATACGTTCGTAGTTGAAGCAAGCCTGCAACTGCATTGAACGCCATACCATCTTGTTTAAGATTTTCTTCTCAACTCTAGGTGCTGGAGTAGTATCTTTATAAGTAGTCATTACATTAGATTCCATCACTTACACCTCCTTGCTGAGCGTTGTTTTCCATTGTAGTAAGTTTAAAGTCTAACAGTGCAAAGCAGATACCTACGAATGCAACTAAGATCAATGTAGCTTTTGCTAATGGATCGATATTTCCGATAATCAAAGCAAATACGAATCCGGCCAACAGCCATCCCCAAAGATCGTTTGACATCATGATCTTCAACAGGATACCGAAACCTACGAAACGCATCATACCACCAGCAGCACTTAAACCACCCATGAACCAAGAAGCTTTTTCAGCCAATGAATTCAAAGGTTCAGACATTGCAGTACCACCAACATAAGCGATGATAGCGATAACGGCAAACAATCCACCTAAGCAAAGCATATGAATGTTCAAGGCTTTAGTGATTCCTTTAGGGTTTCCTTCAGCAGCGGCTTTGTCACACATTGACATCAAACCAGAAGCTGCAGAGAACATCAATGTAACGATGTACTGTCCGAAAGTAGCAAAGATCATACATGCACCTAATGCAGCATTTACATCTAACTGAGCTTTAACAGCGAACACCATAGCTACAACACTACCTAATACAGCGTTCGGAGGCTGAGCTCCACCAACTGGCATGTTACCAATCATCATCAATTCGTATGTACCACCAACTACTAAACCAGTCTGAACATCTCCTAAGATGATACCCATGATTGGACAAGCGATGATAGGACGATAGATGATTTCAGTTAATGAGAACTGGTCAATCGCAAAGATAAAAGTTACGACAGCCAATAACACTAACTCAATAATATTAATGTCCATAAAAACTTTCTCCTTAAATTATCAATTGATTATTTCCAAAGTTTGTCAAGGCTTTCTGGAGCAATGTCTGGAACACGCTGAATTTCTAATTCAACGCCAAGATCCTGCATCTTTTTGAAGCATGCAACATCATCATCGTTCACCGCAACAGAAGTTGCAACCTGACGTTTTCCTTCGGCCATATGCATGTTTCCAATATTTACTTTCTTAATTGGAACACCACCTTCCACAAGTTTCAATACATCCTGTGGAGTCTCACAAATAATAAAGATTTTCTGTGCAGGACTAGCTTTTCCAATGATGTCGATCGTCTTCTGAATAGAGAAGTAACGAGTCTGAGCATAAGCTGGAGCTGCCATGTTCATCAATCCCTGACGGAATTGGTCACCTGCAACAGCATCGTTAGCTACCAACAGTAAGTTAGCACCGATAACTCCGGTCCACTGTGTAGCAACCTGACCGTGAATCAAACGATTGTCGATTCTTGTCAATAAAATGTTTGGCATATTCTCTCTCCTTTCATGATAGCGCTTTCTTTCCACGAAAAACTATCTAAGTTTATTATATTATTATTACACTTTTTTTCTTTACACATTTTGATTATAAGTTTATACTTTTTAATATAGAAATTGATACTTATTATTAAATTTCTTAAAAATTTGCCAGTTTTTACTGTATAAATTCCCAAAATATCTTTATTTTAAGGAGGCTTTATCATTTTATGTTAAAAAGAACGACAAATTATCTCTTTCAATCCTATGGGAATGTCTATTACGATATGAAAAGCGCCGGCAAAAACAGTGTGACCGTATCCAATCACATTACCATCAATAATAAAAGTTTTGATTCCTTTTATTATTCCAGCACTTCTGTTTACCTTGCCGGAGAAAAAGGAATTATTTTACTTGTTGTCAGTAAAGACGGGATCCACTATGACGAATTTGTGATTCATCGCGTCATTCGTCTGCAGCCTGGCGTCTATTTTAATTTTGTAAGCATTTCAAAAGAGAGCCAGGTGCATATTTCCTATGCACCTTCCGGTTTGAACCAGAAAAAAATGAAAACGCCTTTTGTCTACCAGAGCATGGTCTCCAAGATCGATCTCAAAGAGATCCTGACATGCTTCTATCAAGTACGAAAGTCAAATTATGTATTCCCTGGAGAAAGTCACGATTATTATGAGCTGACCTATATCGATCATGGCACTCTGGATATGACACTGGATGGAAAACCGTATCGTTTAAACAAATACGATCTAATCATTTATTATCCTGGGCAATTCCATCAACAAAGCACCGATGAAAACAGTAACTGTTCGTATCTGACCATTATGTTTGATATGGAAAACAAGATGGATACTTCTTTAAAAAACCGCGTCTTCAAGACACGCAAAGATATTTATAATGTCCTTTCAGCCTTTATGAAAGCCATTCAGTCCAAGGACTATTTAAGTGAAGAGCTCGCTTTGGTCTATTTAAAGGAAGTGCTCATCCTTCTCTATCAGTTTGATACCAAGACCGATGAAGAATCCAATGTAAACCCCATGCAGGAACATTATGAGAATACACTGCTCAATGAGATCCTGGTATTCATCCACAACAATATCTTCACCGCTTTTACCGTTGAGGACCTCTGCCAGAAATTCTCCATTTCACGAAGCAGTCTCCAGAGTTTATTCCGGACAAACATCAATATCACACCAAAGCACTATATCTCCAACCTGAAACTGAATCAGGCCAAACTGCTGATCCAGGAACACAAATATACGATTTCGGAGATCTCTGATATGTTAGGATTTACTTCCATTCATTACTTCTCAAGGAAATTTAAACTGCAGTATGGCTTATCGCCTACCGATTATGCCAAATCCATCAACCAATAAAAAATGCCGGCTATGCCGACATTTTTTTGTGAAATAGAATTTATTAGATTCCGTCTCCGGTATCCACTGGCTGTTCTACCGGTTTGAATTCATAGCGAATTACCTGGTCTTTTCCAACATTGACAGCGGAATTTGCCAGATCCTTTACGTTGTCTGAGAACGTACGAGTCAAGTTGATCTCCACAAGCATTCCTAAGTTTGTTCCCGCAACAACTTCTACATTTCCACGTGGGAAGCCAACTTCAACACTTGTTTTGAAAGGTGAACCTCCGGCTAGATCGCTCAACACGATGATTCCTTCACAATTGGAAAGAGAATCCATGGCTTCGGTCAATTTTTTTGCCAGATCGTCTGTTGAATCCGTTGCTTCAAAATCAACAGCGGCATAGTCTTTTGGATCTCCGGCGATCAGTTTCAAGCTGGAAGTTAATCCAGTTGCGAAATTTCCATGACCTGTTACAATCAATCCTATCATTTTTATTGTCCTCCTAAAATTATTCAGCTGTATATTTGTAAATCGTTACACCCTTGACAACACGGTTAACTTCACCGGTTGGACATGGATTGTCTGGTGTGCATCCCATGGCAATGGATTTAAACAATCCTAACACCTGAGCGGCCAGGATATAATCCAAGCCTAAGAATACATTGTCTTTTTTACCTTCTACATCGAAAGATACATAGCTGTCAACCAGTTCCTTGATTTCTGGATAATCGTGTCCGGCAACGGCTAAGATACGGTTTTTCTTACGCTGTCCGCTCATTTCCTTGATCAAATCGTATTCATACTGTCTTTGATATTCATCATCGGATACAAATACAACTGTCAAAGCTTCGTCGTTGATGACAGATTTTGGTCCATGGCGGAATCCTAACGGACTGTCAAAGAAGGTTGCGACCTGACCAGCCGTCAATTCACAAGTCTTTAACTGGCTTTCCTGAGCGACCCCTTTCAAGCAGTTTGCTCCTAAATAGATCAAACGTCTGTAGTCAAAGTCATTGATCAGATCCACACAAGTCTGATATCCTTCATCCAGGAATTTCTGACCTTGTTCAATGATCGTCTGCATTTCTTTTTCCATTTCATCCAAAGCATCCAAACGGAAGCACAATACGCTGGCCAGATACATATTGGAGAAACTGGATGTCATCGCAAAGCTCTGATCGTGTGTTTCTGGAGTCAAATCGATGCAGTAAGCATTGTCCATTTCTTTAGCCATCTTTGATAAGGCACCGTTGGCATTACAAGTAATGAACAGATGATATACATTTTCTTTACATACTTCTTCTGCCATCTGTACACTTCCGACACTTTCTGGAGAATTTCCAGAACGGGCAAAGTTGATCAATAATGTCTTTTTGTTTCTTGATAAGTAGTTTTCCGGTGTTTCAACGATATCGGTTGATGCATAGCTGCTGGCATGGAAATCTGTATAGCGGTTTACATAAGAATAAACGGCATTTCCAACGTATTCACTGGTTCCAGCTCCGGTAAAGATGATTTCGACATCCCCGCCTGTTAAAACGGGTTCTAAAAATTTCTTAAGATCTTCTTTTTCGTTTTTGATCTGCGCAATGGTTTTAGCCCATGTCTTAGGCTGCTGATAGATTTCCTGTGCGGTAAAGATCCCTGTCAGTTCTTCCCAATTGCTTTTTTCTTTTCCAAACATGTTCGCTGCCTCCTCTTTTAGAACATTTCTCTTGTTGGTTTTATTATATATCTTTTTTTAACTTTTTAAATTATTTTGACTTATTCTAATTAAAAATTATAAATAGGTTGTATTTTTTCGATATGATTTGTATTCTTAAAGGCTTTCTCTTATAATATCCTTTGGAAAGAGGAATGAATTATGGCAAAAAAATCTAATGTCCATCAGGAGTATTCCGCTCCTGTAGGATTCAATCTATATCAGGATGAAAAAAACCGTACGATCTATAAACACCCTTTGATCAAACAAGCGGTCTATATTCCGACTTACGATTATAAAATGTTCGATTTGTACCGCAAGCGCTATATTTTGACCGTTTCGGTATTTGTTGTTCTGTTCACCTTATTGAATGAATGGTTTGGGATCCCCTTCTGGGTATCCATCCTGATTGCACTTCTGGTCTGGGCTTTCATGGAGTGGAAATTCTACAGTTTCTTAAAAAACGAACAGCCCGTCAAGAAATTCCAGCCGGAAAAGTATAAAGGTTATTACGATAACTTTGAAGCCCAAGGCTTGGGAAAAGTCGTTTTAAAAACCGTGCTTTACCTATTGATCGGTATCCTGATTGTCTTTAACAGCTACTATGAAGGCTATGACGGAGCTTACCTTGTGATCAGCTGGATTGTTTTAGGACTGGTGATCCTGTATGCGATCTTCCAGATCGTGATCTACGCCAAAGTAAAGGCAAGAAAAAACGCGGCATAACCGCGTTTTTATAATGCTTCAAATGAATACTCTGTCTCGAAAGTGGCTTCCGGTTTTAATATTTTCGTCCCTTCCCGACTGTAGAAATCATTGTGTCCCGGTTCAAAATCCGCATGTCCATACCAAGGTTCTATACAGATGAAATCGGATTTTACCTCATGGGTCCAGATGGCAAGATAAGGGAATCTTTCAAAATTGAAGCGAATCCTTGGTTCATTTTTATAAGAAACGAGCAAGTATTTTGATTTCAGATCCTGATAAATGATCGTGCCCACATCATAGATCTCATCCCGATTCAGTTTCCAACTTTTAAAACAAACATCTTTTAACTGATACGGCGTTTCTCCGCTTGGATCCATGATCAGCTGGCGAGCGTTTTCTTCCACTTCATACTCAAAAGAATAGTCTTCATATTTTTCCCCTGGATCTTGCGGAATGCGGAAAGCCGGATGCAAGCCAAAACTAAACGGCATATCCTGATTCCCCGTATTCTGAATCTTATAGGAAATCGTCAGTTTCTTTCCTTCCAGTACATATTTCATCTCGTAATGGAACGGAAACGGATATTGTTTCAAGGTCTCTTCATTACTGTCATAGGTAAAAACGATGGAATCTGGATTCTGTACGCCAGTCAGCGTGGCATAACGGATCAGCCCATGATTTTTCATCGCATAGGTTTTCCCATCGATTTGATAATCTTTGGTCCATGTATTTCCCACCAGCGGAAAAAGTGTAGGATTCATGCCGGACCATCCCTGATCTCCCTGATACATCAGCTCCACATTTCTGTCTTTGTCGATAAAATGCTGGATCTGTCCCGATTTTTCGATACATTCTACTCTGCAATGTTCATTTTCTAAAATAAAAGCCATGTCTGTCCTCCTATATCAGTTTCTCTTCTTTTAAATACTGGGCAATGCCGCCTTCAGTAACTGTTCCAATCACCCGATCGGCCACTTCTTTCAACCGGGGATTTCCATTTCCCATGCAGATCCCCAGATCCGCACCTTTCAGCATTTCAATGTCATTTTCCCCATCGCCAAAGCAGATGATCTTTTCAAGTTCGTAATTCTCTTTACACCAGCGGATCGCATGGATCTTATCAATTCCCTGCGCTCGAATTTCAATGCCCTCATCAAAAAGCACAACCCCACACTCCGGAATCAAAGAAAGAAGTTCTTTTTTATCTTTGATGAAGATCAGTATATTCAACACTTCGTCTTTATCATACGGCTTATACACCGGTGTACTGAGATATAGATCAAAATAGATCGTATGCGCCTGGATGTCGGGTAAAGAGCCCCAGTAGTTTCCCTGCGCCGTGCTGTATCGCCAGATCAAATTCTTCTCCTGGCAGAATCGCTGGATCTTTTCCACTGTGCTTTCAGGAATGGCCCTTACAAAGACATCGTTTCCTTTTTTATCCAGGATCCGGCTTCCCCCATCGAGTATGCGGGCATCAAAAGGGTAATGATACAGATCCCGCGGCAAATGATCCAGTTCGCGCATGGTTCGGCTGGAGGCCAGAATCACTTTATTTCCCTGTTCCTGAAGGCTTGTCAAGGCTTCCACAATGCCCGGGCTGGCACTATGGGTCCGATTGGAATACATCGTTCCGTCCAAATCAAAAAAATATCCTGTTTTCATGTCTCCATTATAAGCAAAAAAAACCGAGTTTTCACTCGATTTCTAAAAATTCTTTGATTTCATCCAGCCGGGCCAGCGTTTCATCATAGCCTAACTGAAACCATGGCTTTAATTTCTTTTCATCGGTCGTATACCGGGTAACCCCCAGATCTTTATGCGGGCGCAAGACCATGGCTTTCCCCTGCTTCTCCAGTTCAAGGATCGTATCCCACTGTTCGTTATAGTGTACATGGCGCATCTTCAGATCTTCTACGATCTTGTCATCCCGATACATCAGTTTGGCCAGGGCCAGCTGGTATTTCGGGGCCGGTTTGCGCACATATCCTTCTTCCTTGGTGGAAACGATAATGTGTTTTTCATTGCCCTGACGGATGCTTTGATGGATACTGATCATATCAACCAGACCGGCATCCATATATTTGGTTCCCCGGAAAACATAGGGCTTACAAAGAATCAGGAGAGCACAGCTTGCCTTGATCATCGTCTGATCCAAATCGACATGGCTTTGGTCATAATATTCGATTTCATGAGTTTCCATGTTATAAAGACCAATCTCCATTTTGGTCGTGCTTTCATTCAAGGCTTTAAAATCCAGAGGCGCCAGGCCTTCGATAAAGTCATTGGTGGCCTCAATGCCAAAGATACTTCCTTCTTTCAATAAAGGACGCCAGCCAACGACATTTTTCTGACAGGGGGCCAAAATGCCGGTAACTTCCAAGCGTTTGATTTGCCGGGATGTATAGCTTAAAAGGATCTCGCTTCCCGCCGAGATACCCACACAATAAGGAAGATAGATCTTATGTTCCAGAAAGCATTTCAATACCCCGGCCGAATAGGCAGCCTTGGTTCCTCCGCCTTCACAGACCAATCCAGCCTGAATCATTCGCTATCCCACTTTCTAATCACACCCGAGGCAATGGCCGCTTCTTTGACCGCCTTGCTTACGGCTGGGACAACGCGTTTATCTAAAGCCGATACAATGATATTTTCAGGGCTTAATTCTTTTTCATCGATCAAAGAGGCAATGGCATAGACCGCTGCCTTTTTCATCTCATCGTTGATCTTTGTAGCCTGCGCATCCAGGGCCCCTTTGAAGATTCCCGGAAAAGCCAGTAAATTATTGATCTGATTTGGATGATCGCTTCTTCCTGTGCCGACAATATAAGCGCCTGCTTCTTTGGCCTGATCCGGTTCGATTTCAGGAACCGGGTTGGCCATGGCAAAGACAATGGCCTTATCGTTCATGCTTTGAACCATTTCTTTGGACACGATATGGCCAGCGCTGACCCCGATAAAGACATCCGCCTGCTTCATGGCATCCTGCAGATTTCCCGATTTATGATTTTTATTCAAACGGTGAATCAAAGCTCTCTGTCCGCTGGTCAACTCCATGGTTTCTTCCAGGATTCCCTGTTTATCCACCAGGATCACATTTCCCAACTCCAGATCCAGGATCAGACGGGCAATGGCGCATCCTGCACTTCCGGCCCCGTTGATCACAATATCCGGCGACTGTTTTTTTACTAAACGCAAAGCGTTGACTAACGCAGAGCTGACAACGATAGCGGTGCCATGCTGATCATCGTGAAAGACGGGAATATTCATTTTTTCCTGCAATCGGCGTTCCACTTCAAAACAGCGAGGAGCGGCAATGTCTTCCAAATTGATCCCGCCAAAGCTTGGTTCCAAAGCCGCAATGATGGAAACCAGTTCATCGGTATCCTGCGTATTCAAACATAAAGGAATGGCGTCCAGTCCGCTGAGGGCCTTAAACAACACACATTTTCCTTCCATGACCGGCATACCGGCTTCCGGACCGATGTTCCCCAAGCCTAAAACAGCGCTGCCGTCGCTGATGACCGCAATCGTATGCCCTCTGCCGGTGTAAGTGTAAGACATTTTGGGATCTTTCTGGATCTCAAGGCAAGGGGCGGCTACCCCTGGAGTATAAGCGACCGAAAGATCATCCCGCGTCTCGATCTTCATCTTTGGAACTGTTTCCAGCTTTCCATTCCATTGTTCGTGCAGACGTAAAGCTTCTTTTGCGTAATCCATACATATCTCCTCTCTAAAATAGTAAAAAACATAGAATGATCTATGCTTTTTCTTTTATGATTTTCTGAATCGATTCTTCATAAGGCGTTCCCGCACAATGCTTCAATGCCTGAGCGAAGACTTCGTTCATCTTTTCAATATCATTTTTATAGGAATATTGAAGTCCCAAAAGATACTCCAAGGTTCCCACAGCCATCTCTCTGGATGGATCCATTTCACTTTTCCCATCCCAGAGATGATCGATCCGCTCCTGGATCTCATCGATGTATTTTGCCTCTTTTTTGATCAGGATACTATACTGGATCTCCAGATCCGTAGCGGCACTAGGATCGATGCTTTGAACCAAGTCGATCATATCCCGTGTTCTCTTGGCGCGTCCCTGACCGATATAGTAGTAAAAAGCACGCTGATACAAAGCCAGTTTCTGATGTTTTTTGATACGCATATTCAACATCATATTCAACTGGGTTTCCACATCGTCCTTGCGATCCTGGGCAATATAGCCGCTCAAACGCATGTTTTCGCGCTCATATGCACTCATGCTTAACTGACATTTCAAAGAATCCAATGTATAGTAGAAAGTCTCAAAATCATTTTCCATGATTTCCTGATTTAAATTCTTCCATGTGCGTTTTCTCAATAAGTACGGAACGGCAATCAGGCAGATCGCTACCAATACAGTCGCAATTACGTATTCCATAAACTCTCCCCATTCAATATACTTTTAAAGAATACCCTATTCTTTTTCATTTGTAAATAAAACAAAGGTTTTTAAGATTTTGGAATTAAAAAGTACAAATGATATATTTTACGATCTCAACCATCTTTTCCATCTGCTGAATGCTTGCGAACTCATACCGGCCATGGTGATGGTAGGTTCCCGTTCCTAGATTCGGACAGATCAATCCTTTTTCCGTAAGCATGGCCCCATCGGTTCCGCCCCGAGTCGCTATTGAAACCGGATCCAGGCCGGCACGGCGAATCGCCTTGCGGGCTCTATGTACGCAGCGCATGTCTCCATGCATGTATTGTTTCATGTTGTAGTATTGATCGTGCAGTTCCAGATGAAAACGGCCCGGATATTTCGCGTTCATTTTTTCGACCTGCGATTTCATGAACTCTTTCTGTTTCAAGAATCGATGCCAGTCATGATGACGAAGAATATAGGTCAGTAGCGCTTCTTCACAGCTTCCCTGCATCGTGACCAGATGATAAAAACCCTGTCTTTTTTCCGTGTGGGCCGGCGTTTGTTTTTTCGGCATGGATTGGATAAACTCCGAAGCCAAAAGACTGGCATTGATCATTTTATCTTTGGCATAACCTGGATGGATCGTTTTTCCCTCGATTCTGATCACCGCCTGGGCCGCATTGAAATTTTCATAGTCGATCTGATCGATCTTTCCGCCATCGACCGTATAGGCATAATCCACTTTAAAGCGGTCCAAATCAAAATTTTCCACGCCGCGGCCGACCTCTTCGTCCGGTGTGAAGGCCATCTGGACCCTTCCATGAGGAAGGTTTTGGTCAATGATATCAGAGACAGCCTGCATGATGATCGCAATCCCTGCTTTATCATCTCCGCCCAGCAAAGTGGTTCCATCGGTTACGATCAAGTCGTCTCCTATACAATCCTTCAAGGCCGGATAGTCTTTTGGGCTCATGGAATATTCCTCATTTAACCGAATCGTATTTCCCTGATAATTCTTTATGATTCGTGCTTTTACATCTTTTCCGCTCAGCTCGCTGGCGGTATCCATATGCGCACAAAAACCTAACGACGGTAAAGTTTCATCGCTGGCTTCCAAAGTCGCATAAACGATCCCGTAAGAATCCACGCTGGCCTGCAATCCCAGTTTTTCACATTCCCCGGCAAGTTCTTTGGCCAGGATCAGCTGCTTCGAAGTACTGGGAGCGGACGAACTGGAAGGATCTGACTGGGTATCAAACGTAATATAATGCAGGAATCGATCTTGTACTGACATATTTTCTCCTTAGGCGAGTTCCTGCGCTAAGCATGGAACGATTTGTTTTTTTCGGGACACATAGCCCATCTCCGCAAACGAATCTACAAGGGCCCCAACCGTATGTGCCAATTCTCCTACATAAAGGAACCGGCTTCCTTTTCCCTCCACATTGGTAAAAACCATTAATAGAAGATCTAAATGACGCATCTTATTTTCTTCTTCCATGTATTTCACAAAATCCTCCTTGATCTGGTCTACAACGTCCAGATCAAAGATAAATACCTGGGAGATGGCCACTCGTTTTCCAGATAAGGTATATTCCTTGGAATCACGGTGAAGGATCGTATCAAAGCTCTTATCCTGTATCGTCGCTGTGCTTGCGAAAAGTTCCATAGCCATTTCGTTGATATCGATGCCGTATTCTTTTTCCAATCGGTTGGCCAGATCTTTATCGATCTGCGTACAGGTCGGCGAATTGAAATGCATCGTATCACTGATAATTCCATACGCGATCAATCGGGCTGTCTGTTCAGACATTTTAATACCTTGTTCATAGAACATCTGCCCTACGATCGTACAGGAACTTCCCACGATCATATTTCTAAACTGGATCGGATGATCGGTCTGAATATCTCCAATTCGATGATGATCGACGATTTCCAGGATATCGGCGCTGTCAATGTCATTGATCGTTTGTTTTTTCTCATTGTGATCCACTAAGATAAACTGTTTTTTCTCCGCTTTCAACAAATGATAGCGAGCAACAGAACCAATCACTTTTCCATGATCCAGTACCGGATAGCTGGAATGACGTGATTTCAGCATTTCCCGTTCCACATCTTCCAAAAATTCATTTTGATTGAAGGAAGTAATCTGACTGGCTGGTGTCATGATCAACTCGATAGGAATACTGCGGTAGATCATCTGGATGATCTTCATGGTATTATAGTTGGTTGAAATCAGTGTGACGCCATATTTACGCGCCATCTCAAGGATATAGTCATTAGGTACAAAGCTTTCGGCAATCACGATCACGGCACAGCCTTTGGCCATGCTCTTGATCATATCGTCTTCATGATCGCTCAATACCATAATGGCCCCTTTCAGGTCCCTTTCCATCAGTTTCTTATCTGAAATGCGGACTTCTCCGCTCATCGGCAGATTCCCCCGTAAAATGAATTCTCCTTTTAAACATTTTACGATATTCTCCAATGGTGTTTCCTTTAACAGATCCTTCGTGATGTTCAAATCCTGCATCTGGACCTTGGAAACGTCACCGATGGTTGCCATTCCAATATAGTTTTCCTTTTCATCGACAACGTATAAAGCTTTGGCCTTATCTAAACAAAGGTCCCACCCGTGACGCAATGTTTCATGTCTGGGGATCGTAATGGCTTCATCGATTTCGATCTCTGACAAAGTGTTTTTGGCGGTTGTCATATATAAAGGTGCATCCAATCCCAGTTTCTTTAAGATAAAACTCGTTTCGGGATTCAAATGCCCTATGCGGCCGGAAACGGCGTTCATTCCCATTTTTTGTTTTAATTCGGTCAATGCCAAAGCCGAGCAAATAGAATCGGTATCCGGATTTTTATGTCCTATGATATAAACAGGCGAAGTCATATTCTTTCTCCTCCTTCATTTTGTTTTTTATTATTATATCAATATTCCTTTTAGAATTCATCACAAAGAAAAAAAGGCTGAAACACAGTTTGTGCTTTTACAGCCTTTTCTTTCATATATTGAATCGATTACTTAACAGCGTCTTTCAAAGCTTTGCTTGGCTTGAACTTAACTGCATTAGAAGCAGGAATTTCGATTGCTTCTTTTGTCAATGGATTGATTCCTTTACGTGCAGCTCTTTGAGCCACTGTGAATTTACCAAAACCACTTAAATCAACTGTTCCGTTGTCTTTTAAAGTGTTAGTGATTTCTTCCAATAATACTTTCACATATTCTGCAGCATCTTTTTTAGATACACCGCACTGTTCAGCCAACTTTTCAGCTAAATCTTTCTTAGTAACTACTGACATGGTATGTCCTCCTTTTTTCGATTACGGAACAGATAATAGCATTATCTGATGACAAATGCAATACATTGCCAATCACAATGTATTTTTAAACCACATTGGCTAGTATTTTAAAACGACTCTTCTAAATCTATTCTCCGTCCGGTCTATCAATCGATACGTCAAAAGATTCCGTGTCTTCCGAAAAATTTACGCTGAGACTATAACCTTCAGAATCTTTTGCAGAATAATAATCTCCCAAATCTTCTGCTTCCGCTGTATAACCCGACTCTTTGCATTCTTCCACATACTTGTTGAAATCCTCTTTCGTGACTCCATATGCTTCAAAAGAGAAACTGCCTTCATAATCTCCTATTTCTTGAACAATCTGAACCTCAGGTTTTGGGATCTTATCTCCTAAAGTTGAATCCGTCCAATAAAAGGCATCTTCTTTTGTATCTTTAAAAGAATACTTTTTAGAATGGAAATCATAATACTCTACATATATTTTATCTTCACATACAAACTTAATGGTGGCTATATCCGGTTCAACCATCTCATACAGTCTTGGATTTTTTAGATATACGTACCCTTCATAATAATAAGCATGCTGGTTGTTTAAACTCTCATTCGAATCGACAATCTTATCTGTTTGGGCATACATCTCTAAAGGACGATCTTTGATCTGTTCAATGTCCTCATCGCTTAAACCTATATCTTCCTTAATTTCCTGATAAAAAGCTTCTTTCTCTTCTTCAGAAACATCTTTTTTCTCTGTAAAAGTAATGTTCAGTTCCATAATCGTATACGGAGAATTGTTCACCAGATCCATCATTATATACCGTTCCCCATCCTGGATTTTTTCTTCAATAGACCAATCCAGATCTTCTATAGAGATTTGTTGTGCATCTGAGCCTTTTACTATTTCTGATTTTGTCGTTTCAGACGATGAACACCCTAACAATAGCAATCCTAAAGTCATAGCAGAAAGTATAAATTTTTTCATTTCCCTGTCTCCTTTTCCTTGTAATACTTCATCAATTCATTTGCCTTATCTGTATTTTCCTTCATTCGATCAATTTTAAAATGAATTTCTTTTAGGATATCGGAATCATTCTTTCCATCCAATGCTTTGATATCCTCAATCGAAAAGCCGATTTCTTGAAATTGTTTAATTTTTATAAACTCCTTTTTCTGTGCTTTTTCATAAAATCGATAGCCTGATTTTTGATCTACATAAGCCGGTTTCAAGACCTCGATTTCATCATAGTATCGTAAAGTATAAATACTGCAGCCGCATAGCTGAGCAAATTCTTTGATTCTTAACATCGCATAATCCCATTTCTTCCTTTTCTAACAATGTATCACTCTACCTAACTCGAGAGTAAAGAGTACAAATGGGCCCGTATATCTCTTCCTGGAAGACAGTTTTACATTAACATGAGTGTTTTCATTCTAGAAAAGGCAAAACTATATAAACTTTTGGACATAAAAAAACAGAACAAACCCTTGTCCTGTTTAAAATTTATCTAAAATACTCTTAAGAATTTTTTCAAAAAAATTTCACAGTCTTTCAAAGATGATTCTTGATAAGCTTGAAACGCGATGGACAAAAACAAGATCTCTCTACGAATCAAGTCATAGGCATCCTCATAAAAAGCCGGGCCATGAATGGATAGTCCATATTCAATATGGCACATCAAAATACAAAAACGTTCACTTAATGTATGATAAATAGAGCGAGAAGGATGAATCAGCTGAGTAGCAAATGGAACTTTGTTATTTCCTATAAAAAGTCTGAATTTCTTATCATTGATAAGATCAATATAAGTTTTGATTACAATAGCAGCACGTAAGGCATATACTACATCACCCTTGTCTGTTCTTTGTAAAACCAAACCTTCATCATTATCTTTCAACCATTTTTTATCATTTTCTATGATCTGCTTAAAATTTTTTACCGCATTACTCTGAATAAATTTTAGTTTTGTTTGCGAAGGAACGGCATCCATTCTTTGATGACAAAACCAATACAGTGCATTACTTTTTAAAAAATCATCTAATTCATTTATTGAAACATACTGATGTTTCCAAGAAGGAAAAGGCGGAATTAAAAAAGCAGGCACCAGATCTTCTAACGATAAAGAGGAGAGACTGCAGATCAAATCATGACAATAAGAACAATAATTATATTGGTCACATAAAAATAAGAACTCCGTAATTAAAGATTCGGAAGAATCTTTAATTGAAAAAAGAATGTCTTCGTCATCTTCTCCATTAATACGTTGCGATATTTTTTCTAACATTCTGTCAATATCTGAATGGTAAGAAATATAATTTTCAAACTGTGATGGTGCAGATAATAGTTGACTGATTATAAGCTGCATTTTAAGAGCTTCAGAAGCGCCTTCATCATATCCCTGTTCAAAATCATAACGATGCTCTTTCCATTTTCTAAAAACCTGTTCTTTAGGAAAGATAAAATAGTGCGCCATATAAAAGAGATAGAGAAGTTGTAAATACTCAAAATTCGTTTTAGCGTTTTTGGGTTCCTTTAAGCCAATCTGTGAAAAAAACTTATTAAGAGAAAACTGATTAGGATACTTCCCATCATCATTTCTATTGCGATACAAAAGTTGTTTGATCTCCTGCATGCTTCGAAACCATACAGCTTCATCAATTAAAGTAAAATCCAAATAGATAGTCTTTTCCCATATAGAAATTGTTACGACTTCTTTTTGCACATAAAGTGAATATAAGGCCTGACTGATTCGCTGAATTTCCTCAGCTAACAAAGACAATGAAATCTGAGTTGGAAAATCTTTCTGATCCAAATCAAAAACAGACCGGAGACGACGATCTTGAAAAAGCATAGGTTATCTGGTCAACGCAAGCATTGCATAAAATAAAACAATGACGGTAACCACAAATATAACAATTGTTAAAATTTTATTCTTCATTTTACTTCGCCTTTCTATTTGAATTCAACCTGATATACATTCAAATCATAAACTTGCCCCACAAAATTCTTCACTAATGTTTTCGCATTGGATTTCGCATTTTTTAAAAGTCCATTTTTGATTGCGTTTTCTTCTGCCGTTTCCTTTAATGTACTCAAAGCCTCGTTGGTTTGCTTTAAATCAACATTGGTAAACAAACTTTCTTCTTCATGATAAACTTTTAAAGACTTTTCATTAATTTCATTACTTAATACTTTTGCCTCCGGCAATACAATCGTAATTGTTTTTGATTCTTCATCTACCTTCCACGATATGTCTTCAAAATCGAGTCCTGCTTTGATTACAGTATCATAGCTAAAAACATACTTACTTTGTGTAAAGGGAATTTTGATTCCTAACACGTCCCGTGATTCATCAATCACACTGACATTAGAACTATAAGCACTTTGAGTAGCTAGCTCTCCTATATTTTCAAAGCCCAGCTTGACCGTCTTTGTCTCTGTAAAAAAGCTTTTTCCAGCTCCAATTCCTATTCCAAATACACAGAAAATCAAGATCAGGATCATCAAATATTTAGGCTTTATGACTTTTAAAATTTTTGAAAAAATATGATTTTTCTTTTTCGTTGCTTCTTCTTTCTCCCTCATAACAACATCCTCCATTTATATAAATTATATAGACTCAAGTTTACTCGAGACAAGTTGGTTTTATATTTTTAATTTTTTTCATTTTTCAGTTGATTTTTTTTCGATTCAATGGGACAATATGCAAGCATAATGCACTTGCCTGCATAGTATAATGGTAATACACATCCATGGTAAGGATGAACTCGTGGTTCAATTCCGCGTGCAGGCACCATCGATCCAATTTGCCTTTGTCATTTGACAAAGGCTTTTTTTTAAAAGAGTATGATCCTTTGATCATACTCAATCTTTTATCGCATCCAGTAATACTTCTTTTATTTTTGATACATCGTCTGTCTTCATGATGACATCGTACAAAGTTGTAATTTTTCGATCCACGGTTTCTTGAGAGATATCAATTGGCTCATGAACAAAGATCAGCTTATTTTCCGTGCGATGACACTTTTCGATCTCTAAAGCCAGTTCCTCAAACATCTTTTCGCCTGGGCGCAGGCCGATTTCTTTGATTTCTATATCTTTATATGGCACAGAGCCGGATAAAGAGATCATCTTTTCTGCCAGATCGAGGATCTTGACGGGTTTTCCCATATCCAGCACAAAGATTTCCCGATGATTGGCATAGTACCCCGCCTGTAAGACCAGCTGAGCTGCCTCTGGGATCGTCATGAAATAACGCTGGATGTTTTTATCCGTGATGGTAACAGGTCCTCCTTGTTTGATCTGTTCCTTGAAGATAGGAATCACCGATCCATTTGAACCTAAAACATTGCCAAAACGAACAGCGGCCATTTTGATGGGCTCACTGGTTTCTCTTGACTGCAGGATCAGCTCTGTCATTCGTTTGGTAGCTCCCATGACATTTGTTGGGTTGACCGCTTTATCCGTTGAGATCATAATAAACCGTTCCACTTTATTCTCGATGCAGGCATCGATCACATTCTTTGTCCCAAAAACATTGTTTCGAATTGCTTCGGTTGGACGATCTTCCATCAACGGTACATGCTTATGGGCAGCGGCATGATAGACGACATTGGGCTGATATTTATGAAAGATCTTAAAGACTTCATCTCTTTCGCGTATGGAAACAATCAATGTTTCCAAAATCAGATCCTCAGAATACATTCCCTTGCGAATTCCTCTTAAGATCTCCTGTTTGAGCATATAAAGGCTATTTTCATTGATGTCCAATAAAATCAGCGACTTCGGATCGAATTTCAAGATCTGGCGCACCAGTTCAGAACCGATTGATCCCCCTGCACCCGTTACACAGACCACTTTGTTTGTTAAATAAGAACCGATCTGTTCGGTCTTTAGATCAATGCTTGGTCTCTCCAAAAGATCTTCGATCTGAATATCATCGACATGGACCGGAGAGCTTAAATCGTTTTCCGTAGTAAAACGCATGATCTTCGTGTTGACACCCGAAGAAGCACACAGATCGATAATTCTCTGTTTCTGCTCACGTGTTGCCTTGGAAACCGCAATGAAAATATGATGAACGTCGTATTTTTCGCAGACTTCTTTGACATCGTCTACGCTTCCCAAGACTTTCTTTCCGTTTACGATCGTTCCTTTGACTTTCATATCGTCCAGGAATCCAACCACATTGTATGGATAGCTTGTTCCACGATAAATTTCATTGAGCATCAAATACCCGGCATTGCCGGCACCCACGATCACGGCATTTTCACTTCGTTCCATATCCAGAGCGTATCTTCGAAAAGACCGGTAGATCAATCGGGCTCCTAAAGAAATCAGGAAAGCCAGCGTCTCGCCTATGATCAAGATCTGCTTATGCAAGAAAAGGCCTGCCACCGAAGAGAAGGCCAGCATAATGAGCAGGCAGCAAATCGATTTCAAAGCGGCGCGGATCACTTCGCTGGGTCCCGTAAAAGTCCAGAGACTTTTATGGGTCTGAAACAGAACACCCATGATTCCATGAAGAAGCAGCACAAAACACATCCCGAGAATAATAAAACGCGTGATGTGAAGCATACCGCCGTTTAAAAAGAAGTCATTATCAAAGAAAAAGGCAAACACATAGCTGCCGAAAACGACTAGGATATCAAATAAAGAAATCAAGACACCTCTATATTTTTGATAGACCATCGATTTATACAAACTTGTCATGTTTATCCCCTATCCACATTGAAATCATTATAACGTATTTTTATGGAAAAACAAAATTTACGGATTTGTTTCTCTTGATTGAACACAATCACTAAAAAAGAGCCTATCCCTGGGGATACGCTCTGTCGTTTTAAGGTGTTTGGATCCATAACTTTTTTAAGAAGGTGCTCAGACGCTTTTCAATCAACCGGTAGGAAATCTCCGAAAGAATCAGGACGATTCCAATCACGAAAAATAACCCGAAAACACTTTTTAAAGAACACAGTCCAAAATCAAAGAAAAGGCGGTCAAAAACAATCACAGGATAATAGTGGATCAAATAGATGGAAAAACTCATATCGCCTAAATGCACCAGCCAGCCAGGAAAGGATATAAACATCCCTAAAAAGAAGAAGATCAAAACAAGAACGAAGGCTGGAATCCCCCAATAGATAAACCGATTGAAATCATCGTGATATAAGGCATGTTTGGTCAACAACAGAACAAGAAACATTCCGCAAACCAACAAACCTAATAAGATCGGTAAGCTTTTCGATATGGAAGATTGATGGTATTTTTCATACATCCAGCGGCTGACATAGAAACAACCGATACCTAAGCCAAATTCCAACATGACCGGATTTCCATAAAACTGAAGCAAGATGGAATCGTTACCGATAGGAAGACTTGCAATTCCCATCAGGATCAACAGAAAAACAGTACAGAGAAGTCCCCGGTATTTGTGATGGATCTTCATAGCGATAAAAAAGATCAAATAAAAAAACATTTCACAGTTTATCGTCCATCCGACCCCCATCAAAGGGCGAATACTTCCCTGTCCCATATCAAAAGGAATGCACAACAGACTCTTGATCAAACAGGAAACATCGGCCTGTGTGCTTTGAAATAGAGACGGAACGATCAATAAACCGATCCATGTTGCCAGTGTCATTATATAGTAAAGAGGAAGAATGCGGATCAAACGCTTTTTAAAAAAGTGGCGGGTGTTGTTCTGTGTTGTCAACATGATCATAAAACCGCTGATACAAAAGAAGATGTCTACCCCAAAAGCGCCGCAAGCTAAAAAGCGAACATGTTCCAGGATCACGATCATGGCCGCGATGCCGCGTAAAGCCTGTATTCCGGCATAGCGGTTGGAATAAAAATCATCTTTTGTCATAAAAAGGCTTGCCAGCATACTTCTTCTCCTATTTCACAGATCAATATGATGAATAATACTCCTGACTTTGAGTAGGATCCCCATACGCCTGGTTGGTATCTCCCCCTGAAACGTTGGGATCGTAATAATCCTGCGATTCATTACCCGTGGAAGGATAAGGATCATAATAGTCTTGAGAGGTGTCCGTTGAAGGATATGGATCATAATAATTCTGCGTTCCATTTTCGATATAAGAATTATCATACTCTTGTGTATCTTCATATCCCTGGTCAACATTTGGAGTTTCTCGTTCATAATATGTCGTATCGGAATCGGTTCGATAGTCGATATCATGATCATAGTTTCCCCAGTAGTTATACACTGGACTTGTTGTCTCCAGCCAGTCTGTATCCACTGACTCAGAAGACTCTCCGTTCATGACTGCTTCAATCTTTTCGCGAGCAATCTGGACACTTCGCATATCCGGAATCGAAACCGAAGCTTCCTGGCCCAGTTCGGCACAATACATCATGTCTCCGACAACATCCAGCTGATACGTTTCAAATTTCCAGTCAGGATTGGCAGACAGCTGATACTGGATCAGCTGCGTGATCTCTTTGGTGCTCATATTGGTTTCAAAGGCATCACTGAACGCCTTCATCAAACTGTTGTAGTTGACCAGGATATCCGAAGAGATAGCCTGGGTTACAATGGCCTGTAATACTTGCTGCTGATTGCGGACACGCTGATTATCTCCGTCTGCGTAGGCATAGCGTTCGCGGGCATAAGCTAAGGCTCTGTCCCCATCCAGGTGGTTCCAACCTTCATGAACCCCTTCGGTATTGTTGGCCGCAAACATATCGACCGAAAGACCTTCTTCCACAAAAACATCGATTCCGCCTATGGCATTTACGATATCGGTAACACTGGAAAAATTCACACGGAATGTATAGTTGATGTCCACACCCATCAGGTTTTCAACGGTATCTACTGAAGCATCCACTCCATGCAGTCCTAAATGCGTCAGTTTATCCATGGCTCCAGCCTGACATCCATCCGAAATATCACAAGCGCTTTCTACATAGGTGTCACGAGGAATACTCGTTAAAAGAACCGTGCTGGTAGTAGGATTGACCGTCACGATCATATTCACATCGGAACGGGAAAGCTCATCCACGCTGCCAAACGTATCGTTCCCGGACACAAAGATATTGAATGGTTCGGTGCTGATATCGGATACAACCAGAGCCTGATTCTTAGAATCTGTATAGTAATTGACCGTATAGATGGTTTTGGTATCTTCTTTAAAATCGGCATAGTCTTCTATTTCAGTCACATTGGAAACGTAGACACTATTCAATATAATGGCATCGATCTCGTCTTCATAGAGAGCTTTGACCATCTGCTGAAGACTTTCATAGCCTACTTCATCAAAAGGAAGGTAGGAGTATTCTGTTGAAATCGTGTCTTTTTCTTCCTTCTCTTTTGATTCTTTTTCTTCTTCCTGTGCTAAAACATCCAGGACCATGCCTGTTTTTTTAGAATCATATCCCAGATCTTTACCGGCCTTTTTTAATAACTGTTCGGTTCCATAGGTATCGATCGTTTTTAAATAGCCTAATGATTTTCCATCCAGATCCTCCAATTCTTCCAGAGAATCTTCCTTTAATGTTAATACCGATACGGTATTTTTAACCTTTCCGGTGATCGAGGTAATGGAATCCAGCATCTGGTGCGTATTCATGATATACACACTGCCAAAGCCATACACACCGCAAAGCAGGACCACAAAAAGTGAGCTGAAAACGCGGCCTACGGTTTTTTTAGAGTTCCAAATCAGAATCAGGAAAATCAAATCCAATAAAACCAAAATAACAATTACCGGAATCAATAGTTTGGTTGATAAAATATTCAATGTCAAAATTTCCCATGTCAAAACAGCGGATAATCCAACAAGAGCGAACGATAAAACTCCCGCAAAAATCTTAAAACCCAAACTTTTCTTTTTTCTTCGAGCAATTTTTTTCATAGGAACTCCTTTCTCAGACTAATCAATAATAAGAATAGCCATCGTATACAGGATCATAGATTTCATTGGTTTGATCCTCATAAAAGGCATCCTGAGAAGAATCATAAGTACGAACTGTCAAACGATCCAGATTATCCGGAATCGTATCAATGTCGTTAGAAGAGTCTCCATCAAGAACCGCTTTGATCTTGTCACTTGCTTCTTCTACATATTCTTCGTATGGAAGAAGCACAGCGGCATTCAATCCAATGGACGGACTAAATTCGTTTCCATCTTTTCCCACCAGGGCAAAAGATTCAAAATTCCACTTTGGCATCAATGCGAACTGATACTGGATAAAGGTACGGATTTGATCGGCCGGCATATTGGTCGCAAACGCAGATCCGACCGCATCCACAAACTTGCCAAAATTCATCAACATACTTGGAGAGGCAATCTTTTCAATCAAAGCCTGGATTACGATTTGCTGGTTCTTGACCCTTTGCAGGTCTCCATCCTGATAAGCGTAGCGCTCACGGGAAAAGGCCAGAGCTCTTTCCCCATCCAAATGATTCATTCCGGCGGTTACCCCTTTTGACCCATTGGCCGCAAAGACATCCACTTCTAAACCGTCTTCGACATAAACATCGATCCCGCCAACCGAATCCACGATATTGACCAGGCTGGAGAAGTTGACCTGTACTGTATAGTTGATTTCGATATCTAACAGTTCTTCAATGGTCTTATCCGTTGTTTCGACACCATAAAGTCCTGTATGCGTCAATTTATCCGGCTGATCCTGCGGACATCCATCTTCCTGGGCCGAACAAGCCATCGGCACATAGTAATCCCTTGGTATACTGGTGAGTAAAATCGTGTGCGTATTTGGATTTACCGTGACCAGCATATTAACATCCGATCTTCCGTTTGTTCCGATCTCTCCGTAAGAATCATTTCCGCTGATCAGAATCGTAAAAGGATCGCTCGTAATGTTTTTTACCTTATTTAACGACTCGGATTGGGATTGCGAACGGTCTGTATAGTAAACCGTAGTATGGACCCGGTTTACCTGTACCCCAAAATCATAGTATGTTTCATGAATACCGCCTTCATAGGATTCATTCATAATGATGCCGTCGACTTGATCATTGAACAAAGCCCAGACAAGCTCCTCCACCGAAGTGTATTCTACGGTTTGAACATCGATCTTCTTCTTGATGTCCTGTAAGCATTTCTTGGTTCCTTTAGGATCCAGGCTGGAAACAGTCCCTAATACACAGTCGTCCAGATCGGACAGCTTTGTCAGACCGGATTCCGCATCGGTCAAAACATTGATCTTATGCGTTGTTTTCTCTGTAAGGTTGGTGACCTTATCAAACAGTTTTGTCATGCCATAGACATAGTAGTTTCCAAAACCATAGACCACATTGATAAGGACCAAGATCAAAACCATCAGGAATTTGGAGATGTTCCTGCGGCATTTAAAGTTTGAAAAAACAATGATCAGCAATGTGATCAATACCAGCACCACCAAAACCGGAATCAAGATCATGTTCGGTACAATATTCAACATAAAAAACTGATAGGCAAACAAGCCAAACAAGCCGATTCCAGCGATAGACAAAATAAAACATAAGAATTTAAGAAGCGGCGAAATACGGCGTCGCTTCTTAGGCATCTTACGTGTTGCGTTCGTTCTTCTATTGTTACTCATAGGACTATTTTTGCATTTTATAAGTTTCTTGTCAATTTTTGGCCGATAAATAACACAAAATACCCATATTTATCGCCTGTATAGATCTAGAATCTGCGGCTCTATTTCATCCCAGTCTCTCTTTTGAGCACATTCCAGTCCATTTTTATACAAAGTTTGACACAATGGATCGTCGCATCGCAAAGTTTCGATACATTGTATAGCCTCATCGATATTGCCCTTTTCATAAATCAGGCAATTTTCTTTATCTTTCAGATATTCTCTATTCCCTCCATTGGCAATGGCGATGACATAGCCTCCAGTCGCCATCATTTCCAAAGGCGGATAAGAAAAACTCTCCAACAGACTTGTTTTGATCAAAATATCACACTGGCTGTAAACCGACGGAACTTCTTCGTAAGGGATGCGATGAAAGAAACGATCGATCCGATACCAGCTTTTGGGTTTCGCATTGTAGGACATATACCACACTTCAAAATGGTTGGGATCCAGCTTTTCAACGATACGAAAACTCTCATCTACATTCTTGTGTTCTGCCTGACAATCCCCTTCAATCAAAATGCGGATCTTTTTTTTGAGATCTCTTGGATGCGGCTGAAACTGATGCGAATCGATTCCATTCGGGGCCCAGCGGGCTTCTTTGTCAAACCGCTCTTTCAGCCAGCTTTGGCACCATTTTGAAATGGTAATAAAAGTAAACGGCGTTTTCGGACAATAGCTCTCATTGGCCTGTTTTTTCTTTGGATCCTCAAAAGAATAAAAATCCGTTTCAAAGTTCTGTACCAGATAAAGCCGCTGATCAATACCACAAATTGATTCTAGAAGCTTGACCGTAGGCCACATGGTTGCCACCGCCTGATCGATCGACCCCTGGATCTTATCTGGATCCAGTTCTAAAACGGGAAACTCGTTTTCCATAAAAGTCGTCCAGGGTGTTTGATCATACAGCGATAAAACCGAGACATCATATCCATGCTTCAAGAGAGCGCACATATGGCGAAAGCACACCATGATGCCTCCGCTGATCTCGACTTTAGGCATCGCAAAGACGATATTCGGACTTTGATGTGACTGAATATAATCTTTTACATGGTTTCCATTATAAATGCTGATGTAGCACTCCATGCATGTGCGGTAGGCATTGGCAGCCAACTCTTGACGTAATTCTTTATCTTCGATCAGTGTGGATAAAGCCTGTACCCATTCTTCTGTACCCGAACAAAGAAGACCCGTTTTATGATCTTCGATTTTTTCCGCAAAGCTTCCTACTTTACTGGCCACCGTGCATGTTTTGACCAAGGCTGCCTCCATCCATTTGATTTCACTTTTAGCTTCATTAAAAACTGTGTCACAAAGCGGCGCGAGGTTGATATCCATCTGTGCGATTTGATGCGGAAGCTCTTTCCAATCCACCAGGGGATGTATATGAATCTGTTTGGCATAGGGACGCAAAGCTTCTGGATAGGACAGTTCCCCGGTCAAATGGAGCTCGATATTAGGATATTTTTCCATTATTTCTGTTAAGGCCGGTATCAGCATATTCAGATCATCGTTATGCGTCAAACTGCCACTGAAATATCCAATGCGAGCCGTATCCGAAGTTTCTTTTTTGACTTTGGAACTGATGGAAACCATTTCCATACTGGCACAGTTTCGGTTGATGAATACTTCACTCACATATTTTTCCAGCTCTTTTTTCATTCTTTTTGTTGAAGTGATCGCCCCATCACACAACATCAAAAGTTTCTTGCGCAGTTCTACATCTTTATCATATTGATCTTTTTGATCTTTGGGCATATTGCGGACAGAAGGGATCAAATCGGTAAAAAAAGTGTCAAAAACCAGATCATCAATATCGTAATAAACTTTCTTATTTAAACTTCGTGCTTTTTGAATAAACGTTTCCAGCTCTGGTGTATAAATGCTTCGGAAAATGATAAAATTCCGATACAGCCTTACCTGGTCAAGCTGAATATTTTTATAATAGATCTCATCACAGCGCAAGCCAAAACTCTCCAGCTGTTCTTTTTGATGATCCACGCGATAGCGAACCGACTGTCCCAAAAGATCACGCGGACACCCATTAATAAAAAGAACATCTTTGAAAACAGAGCCTTTGATCGATGCCTCTTTTCTTTGTGCAAGATAGTGCTTCGCCCTTTTCTGCACGCCTTTGATTCCTTCCGCTTTCAAAGCGGTCACCGTCTTTTTTGTCAGCTGTCCAATTTCTGCCATAATATCACCATCGTTATTTTCCCATACTCGATTCCAAAAGAAAAGACTAAGCTGCCTTAGTCTTTTTCAGGATATGGTTCTTATCTTTATAAATGCTGTCGGAAGGAATGACACCCCGCACACAGGATACAGGATAGATCATCGAATCAGGGCCAACGATCGTTCCCGGATTCAAAACAGAATTACATCCAACTTCTACATGATCTCCCAGAATGGCTCCCATCTTTTTTAACCCGGTAGGATATTCTTTCCCCTGGGATTTGACAACGACAAGGGATTTATCGCTTTTTACATTCGAAGTGATCGAACCGGCCCCCATATGCGACTTATATCCAAGAATGGAATCGCCTACATAATTATAATGCGGTGTCTGAACATGGTCAAAAAGAATGACATTCTTTAATTCTACACTGTTGCCCACCACACAATGGGCCCCTACCAGAGCATTCCCGCGAATAAAGGCACAATGTCTTACTTCTGTATCGGGTCCAATAATACATGGGGCGCCTAAATAAGCAGTAGGCGCAATCTTGGCGCTAGGATGAACCCAGACTTGCGATTCGATTTCCTGATAATCCTTTAAAGTAGGTCCTAAGTTTAAGATCAAATCATGAATTCCCGCCAAAGCCTGCCATGGATAGGTGAAACCCGAAAGATATTTTTTGGCTAAAGTATGTTCTAAGTCGAATAATTCGGTAATTGTGATCACAAGAATTCCTCCCATCTAGACTTATTTTAAAAAAAAGCCTGCCGATAAGGCAAGCTAAGATTTCATTTTTTCTTTTTTCGGTGAAAGATGATCCATCGCTTCCTGGATCGAATCCATAAAGATAGAAACGAGATCGGTTTCTTCCTGCGGAAAAAGATCAAGATAGATTCGTTCATACTGACCCGATTTAGTATCCACTAAACAATACGTTCCGGAATAAGGGCGAATCGTGATGTCCTCCACCTTCAAAGAAGCATTGGAAAGAACCCAATCTTTTTCATCCTGAGTGATTCGAAGGGTACTTTCCTTATAATGGATATCCGGGAATTCCTTAAAGAAATTCTCAATGATATGACTGTCCGTTTTCGCATTGGAGATCCAGACATTTTCTATCGGCGTTTCTTTTAAAAGAACACGAAGCTTATACCGCATGTCCCGGGAGAAATCACTGGCTCCAAAAAACGAATCATCAATATATAGAACAAACATTAGCGATTGAAGAAGAAGTTAGGAATCGTATCGTCCTGCGCTGTTTCTTCAACGCTGGTCACTACGCCTCCCTGTACAGGCGTCTGTAAAGATGGCTGTGTGAATAAAGATTCCTTTGGTCTTGCATCACTGCGTTTCTTTGCGACTTTCTTAGGTTCCTCAAAGCCTGTGGCAATGACGGTAACGATAATGGCATCGCCCAGCTGTTCGTTGATCGCAATTCCAAAGATGCAGTCCACATCGCCGCCAGCGGCATCCTGAATTACCGCAACTGCGTTCTGCGCATCGAACAGAGAAACTTTATCTCCACCTGTGATATTGATGATGGCGCTGGTAGCCCCATTGATCTGCGCTTCCAGTAAAGGAGACTGGATGGCTTTTTCAGCGGCATTGACCGCTTTGTCTTCGCCTTCAGCCATACCAATACCGATCAAAGCGCGTCCCTGGTTCTGCATTACACTGCGAACATCGGCAAAGTCCAGGTTGACCAGAGCCGGTACGGCAATCAAGTCAGAAATTGTCTGTACACCCTGACGCAATACGTTATCGGCAGCCTGGAACGCTTCTTCGATTGGTTTGCGTCCAATCACTTCCAATAAGTTATCGTTAGAAACAACGATCAAAGAATCAACGTGTTTTTTCAATTCTTCAATTCCGTCAGCGGCGTTGTTGGAGCGTCTTTTCCCTTCAAAAGTAAATGGTTTGGTGACAACGGCAACTGTAAGAGCGCCTTCTTCTTTTGAGATCTTTGCGATCAGCGGAGCGGCACCGGTTCCGGTTCCACCACCCATTCCGGCCGTGATGAAGACCATATCGCTGCCTTTAATGGCTTCACGAATTTCGCTTTCGCTTTCTTCAGCGGCTTTACGTCCAAATTCAGGATTTCCTCCCGCTCCTAGACCTTTTGTCGTTTCACGTCCTAATACGATTTTATTCTGGCATGGAGAATTTTTCATTACCTGGATATCCGTGTTGCAGATATAAAAATCTACTCCCTTTACTCCATCCGCTACCATTCGGTTCACAGCGTTGGATCCGCCTCCTCCGACACCGAGCACACGGATCGTCGCAACTTGATTAAATTCTGTCATCTTTCTTTTCCTCCAATTTATTCTTTCTCTGACAAGATCGCATTCTTAAGTTTTTGTGTAAATCCACCTTCGGCATTCTCTTTGGCATGCTGATTGATGGAATCAATACTGGCTTCCAGCTCATTGTTGTTGACGCTGATTTTATCTTCTTTACGGATCTTATTGACATATTGCCATGCATACGCCATTCCCAAACCGCAAACATAAGCCCCATCGCGAGCCCCGATCGTCTGTTCTTCAAACACCTGTGCATTCGCATTGAACGCATTGAGCATCATAGACAGAACGCGGATATTCGCTCCCTGTCCAGTCAAGATATAGCGCATGGACTGGGAAGACTGACCGGCAATTGGTGCACAGGCTTCATTGATATCGGCGATCCAGGCACGGATCCTAGGCAGACAAGAAGCCGCCAGTTCCTCCAGCGTGATCTCTACACGGAACTTTTCTTTCTGTTCGATATAACAGATCACATCGCTGGCACTGTCTTCATCCGATGTAAATATATTTTCCAGCAAGCGGTAACAAATCGCATCGCTCAGTTCATATTTTCGCTGAAGCTCTTCTGTAAAGAACTTATATCCCTGATTTAAAGTTGTTGTATTCAATAAACGGCCATGCTGGAACAAAGCTAACGTGCAGTGATCTTGTTCCAGATCGATCTGTACGATCGGTCTTTGCGGATCCGAGATCAAAGCGCCTGTTTCCTGTGCCAGGGCATAGGCATCGATACAAACATCCAGAATCTGCAGATTCGACTGCTCTATGCAGCGGGCATAGGCATACATCGTTTCTTTATCGGCATACAATAAGTCCACTTCCATATAGAAATCATCACATTCTTTCCCCAATGGGAGCTTATGTGTTGCTTCTCCATTGATGTAATAGGTGATCTGATTCACATTGACAAAGACAACTTCCTCACTCAGCTGTTTTTCAATGGCCTTATTGAAGCCTTGCTGAATATGGAACAGGCGAATCGTTTTGGTTCCATCCGAGATCTGCACATGGATCTTTTGGGAACAGCGCTGTACATTCACGCTTGGTATTGCCAACAAGACTCTTTCAATGCGGAATCCCAAAGCATTCTGCGCATTTTTACAAGCTTCCTGGATGGCTTTGACCACCGCTGCTTCATCAACGATTTTTTGATTCTGAACGCCTGAACAATGAACACGCTCGACACGCAAGACGTTATTTCTGGCCTCAAAAATTTCCAGTACGATTAGGCGTATTTCCTGATCTGCGATTTCAACGGTCGCATATACTTTTTTCTTAGGCATTCACATTCTCCTTCTTCTGATTTGAATCATTATAGATTATAACAAATTTCTGAATAGAAGTTTAGTACTATTTCACATTGTCTAAAAAAATTCAACGTTTTTACTCTAAAGTGACGGTAATATCCGAATTTGCCGAAATGGCCGTATCCGGTTCCACGCTTTGAGAAACAACCGCCCCATATCCGTCTGTCTTTATCTGAATTCCTGTCAATTCCCAGAAAGCTGTGATATCTTTACGCGTCCACCCTTTCATGTCCGGCATTTTGATATCATTTCCATCGGTCAGAAGGAAGACCCGGTCGCCTGAACTTACCGTACTTCCCTCTTTCGGATATTGTTCTGTCACCACAGAACCCGACCCGATCTTAACGATCTGGCATTTCCAGTTTTTCATTTTTTCTTCCGCATAACTCATGGAATGGTTTACCAGGCTTGGCATGGTATAGGTTTCCCACTTCTCGGTTTCTTCTTCCTCTTCGGTTTCCTGCGGAGCACTGCTGACACCGTAGGCAATCAGAGCCGCACGCATGATATCCTGAAATTGCTGAGCGCTGTAATTGACAAAATTCGGCCCGATCATTCCCCAGTAAACCAGAACTTTCGCATCCTCAGCCGGAGCGGCCGCAATAACGCTGGACGTATAATTGACGGTATCGTATTTTCCTTTGTCCACATCGTAGATCTCGCCCGTTCCTGTCTTGGCCGCCATACTGACGCCATCAATCTTGAAGCGCTCTCCCGATCGTCCTTCATCCAAAACATGGGTCATCATTTCCACAATCTCATTGGCTGTTTCCTTAGAGATTGGCGTCCCCTGCACTTTGGTCTTATAAGACTTGATCACTTCCCCGGTCTTGGCATCTTCAATCGAATCAACAACATAGGGACGAACCATGATACCATCATTAAAGATGGCTGAATAAGCCTGGATCAGCTGAAGTACGGTGATCGAACTGGACTGTCCAAACCCTGTACGAAGATAGTCCATAGGCACTCCAACATTTTTCTGCCCGACACCTTCGGTCACATAAGGGATCCCGGTCTCCTGGAAGAATCCAAAACGGTCTAAATATTTTCCTAACGAATCATAATCCATATAATTGGCTAACAATTCACAGATACCTACGTTACTGGAAAACGCCAGCCCGTCTTCAAATGTCAAGGTTCCATAGTCATTTCCCTGGGCATCATAAATCGTAGGATACCCGGTATTCGCACCATAAACACGATTGATCTTATTCGTTGTACTGTCATAGCCATATTCAAAGCTTCCTGCCCGGTACATTGTATTGTATGGGAAAGTATCCGTATCAACAGCGGCTGCATACGTAAACGGCTTCATGACAGATCCCGGCTCGTACACCATCGAACTGACGGCATCGGTATACGAAGGAATCTCCTTATGTTTATTCTGGTCATAACTTGGATAACTTGACCAAGCCAGGATCTTTCCGGTCTCCACTTCCATAACAACGGCCCAGGCGCTTTCGGCCCGGTTGTATTCCATCGTTTCTTTCATAGCCTTTTCCACGACCGACTGCAGACTGCTGTCTAATGTCAAAACGACATTATCACCATCTTTAGCCTCTTTATATACTGTCGTTGTCCCTGGCAAAATGTTTCCGCTCACAGTCTGCTGGTACTGAACCTGTCCATCTTCTCCTGCAAGGATATCATTCATGCTTTGCTCAAGCCCCATTTTTCCAACGACTCGCTGCTCATCTTCATCAAAAGCCGCAAAGCCCACCAGCGTACTGGAATAAGGCGTTGTCGGATAATTTCGATTGGTCGTACCGATAAAACCGATTCCTGGAAGATCCAGCTTTTTGACAGCTTTCATCGTTTCTTCATCAAGACGTTTCGTTCCCGTTCCCAGTTCCGTTTGCGACAATCCTTGTTTCATCGCACTCTTTAATATTTTTTCTATATTCTTTTTGTTCGCATCCTCTAAGACCGAACTGAGTTTTTTGGCTGTACGCGAAGCATTCTTTACGTAGTCAGGATCTCCATTTTCATCGACAATGTCGTCATCCAGATACGCAACGATCGTCCAGGCTTCCACCTCCTGGGCAATGACCTGGCGATTGCGGTCATAGATCGTTCCGCGTTTGGCTTCCACGGTCGTATTTACAATGGAAGAGGATACTTTCGAGTTTAAAACGCTCTCTCCTGACCAGATATGCGTTTTAGTGACCATAGTGAAAAGAACATTAGCAATCACTAATGTTCCTATAAAACACATCACTCGAATCATTCGAAAAAGCTGACGATTGCTGTTGCGAACCCGTATCCGCTGAACTCGCTTGTCTGGCTTTCTCTTTACTACTTTACGCTTAACAGCCATGCACATCCATCCATTCAATTAATTGTTGATTACATAAATGTTATCCTGGTTTTCGCTTAAATCATCTCCAGCAAGCCCCAGCATTTTATTTTTGTCCTGAAGGGTAGAAATATCCGTCTTTAAAGAGTGGATCTGATCTTGTTTTTCTGCCACTTCCGCTGCAAGTTTCTGTTCTTCAACAGATAAAGTAATATTGTATGAATTCAAGCCGATTTTTGAAAAGCAATAGAAGACAAATGAAAGAGCAAATACCAGTAAAAGCATTTTCTCTGGACGAAGCTGACGAATATGACGTCTCTTTTTATTATTCTGTTTTTTCATTCCTACTCTCTTGTCCATTTTAATCTACTCTTTCCTTTTCAATCCCCTAAGTTTTGCACTGTGAGACCTGTGATTGTTTTCCAGCTCTTCTTTTGCGGCTGTTACCGGTTTTCTTGAAATCAATTCAAATTCTAAATTTTCCATCCCTATTTGCGGCAGTCTTCGATCTGCCTTTTTCTGAACAGCTTTTTCCCTGAACAAATTCTTAACGATGCGATCTTCCAGTGAATGAAACGTTATGACCGCGATCCTGCCACCAGGATTGAGCATCTCTATCGCGTCCCTTAAAGCGATGGGAAGCTGTTTCAATTCCTGATTGACTTCGATGCGAATCGCCTGAAAGATCTGCTTGGCAGGATGTCCTTTTTTATTGAGAACCTTTGCCGGAAGACTGGCTTTGATCACATCGACCAGTTCAAATGTTGTATCGATTGGTTTTTCCTTGCGGGCATTGACAATTCCTGCCGCGATCCGATAAGCGTTCGGATCTTCTCCATATTCCTTGAAGATCTTAAACAACTCTTCCTGAGAATACGTGTTGATGACCGTCCAGGCATCCAGTTTTTGGCTTTGATCCATTCGCATATCAAGTCTGGCATCAAACCGATAACTGAAACCCCTTTGAGGATCATCAAACTGCGGACTGGAAACACCCAGATCCATGACCAGTCCATCGATACTAGAGATACCTTCTTTGGCAAGCACTTCCTTCAAATTCATAAACGAAGTATGTATACAAGTGAAGTTATCTCCGATTTTGGATAAACGAAGTGTACTTTGTTCAATGGCTTCCTTATCGCAATCCAAACAATATAAGTGTCCCTTGGGACAACGTTTCAGGATCTCTGCACTGTGGCCCCCTCTGCCTAACGTGCAATCGACATAAACGCCATCTTCTTTCACATCGAGCATATCGATCGTTTCCTTCAACAAAACGCTCTGGTGTGAAACCTTACTCCATGAATCCATTCAGTGCCTCCGCAAACTCTTCAAATGAGCTGGACTGTTCTTCTTCAAGCTGTGTCCACTTCTCTTTAGACCAGATCTCAATATGACTGGCCATTCCGACAATCAGACACTCTTTTTCCAAACCTGCCAGTTCGATCAGAGTTCTTGGTATCAGAATTCGCCCCTGACTGTCCAGGTCTACCTCGGCCGCCTTGGCCAACATCATACGCTGAAACATACGCGCATCCTTATTGGTGGAAGGCAGTTTCGATAGTTTTTGATATACCACATCCCACTGGTCTGCAGTATATACATACAAGCAGCCGTCTAATCCGCGGTTAACGACAACGTGTTCTCCGAGTTCTTCTCTAAATTTCGCAGGCATAATCAATCGCCCCTTACGATCGATATTATGCGCGTATTCCCCCATAAACACGTGCCGTCACCCCCCACAATTAGACACTTCGTGCTACTTCGCACCACCATAATACATCATTTCATCCTTTTTTGACAACTTTTTTTTAAAGAAAAGTGTATTTTTATAAAACCGTTGAACATTCAACTTTTTTTATGATAAAAAAACAGGATTCTTCCTTGATTTTTATGTATAATTAAACCGACTTCGGTCAAAGAGAGGTGAAATTTTGAACTTTATTATATTTCTATTGGCTTTATTGCCTATCATATGGCTGGTCATTGCCCTGGTGGTCTTAAAATGGCCGACGTTTAAAGCCGCCATAGGATCGCTGATACTTTGTGCCCTGCTGGCTATAACATACTGGAAAATGCCTTTCCTCGATATGTTCAGCGCCATTGGAGAAGGTT
Source organism: uncultured Faecalicoccus sp. (assembly GCF_944327125.1). Classification (GTDB taxonomy): domain Bacteria; phylum Bacillota_I; class Bacilli_A; order Erysipelotrichales; family Erysipelotrichaceae; genus Faecalicoccus. The sequence goes on along the minus strand of NZ_CALVGO010000006.1, from coordinate 9,136 downwards.
TCGCCATGGCTCTGTGGCCCATTATTCTCGTTATCCTTGCTGCGGTATTTACCTACAACCTGACCTTAAAAACCGGTGCCATGGAGATCATCAAACAAATGATCGCATCGGTAAGCAGCGATAAACGCATCATTGTTTTACTCATTGCCTGGTGTTTTGGCGGATTCATGGAAGGAATGGCCGGTTTTGGGACCGCCATTGCGATTCCCGCCAGCATGCTGGCAGGACTAGGATTCAGTCCTTTATTCAGCTGTCTGGTCTGCCTGATTGCCAACGGCGTTCCCACTCCCTTTGGCTCTATCGGGATCCCAACCGTGACCCTGGCCAATCTTGTCGGGCTGGAAAACTCTTCCCTGGCCTTTATGACCAGCCTGCAGTTAGCTCCTTTTGTGATTGCCGCCCCTTTCCTTATTGTTATGGCGACAGGAAAAGGCCCTAAGGCCCTGAAAGGAATGATTCCTGTCACCCTGGCAAGCTCCCTGGGCTTTATTCTTCCCCAGCTGGCGGTAAGCTATTTTGTAGGCGCTGAGTTGGCCGTCGTAGTGGGAAGCGTATGTTCCCTGCTTCTGACGATCCTTATGGCATCCCAGAAAAAAAGCGATCCTCAATATGAAATGAAGATCGAAAAGAATTCTGTGATTACCGTATCCAGTGCCCTGAAGGCCTGGAGTCCCTTTATTCTGATATTCTGTTTTCTGCTGATGACATCCAAACTGGTCGCCCCTGTCAATGAAGCACTGAGTGCCTTTTCCACGACGATGACGATCTATACTGGAAACGATCCAGGAACCGTTTCTTTTTCATGGATCAACACGCCGGGCGTATGGATCTTCCTGTCTGCTTTGATTGGCGGATGCATTCAAAAGGCAAAATTAAAAGACTTCGCTACGGTCTTTGCGGATACCTTTGTGCAGATGAAAGAAACCATGATCACGATGTTGTGTGTGCTGGCTACCGCAAAGATCATGGGATACGCCGGCATGATCAGCGACATCTCTGCATTTGTGATCTCGATCACCGGTTCCTTCTATCCTTTCTTTGCCCCATGGTTTGGTGCCTTGGGTACCTTCGTGACAGGATCGGGCACCAATTCCGGCGTGCTCTTTGGCCCAGTACAGATGGAAGCCGCCCAGGCTTTACAGGCCAACAGCCTGTGGATCGTCGCTTTGAATTCGCTGGGTGTGGCCGTTGGGAAAATGCTCAGCCCGCAAAGCCTGGCTATTGCCTTGAGCAGTGTCGACAGTAAAGGACAAGATTCAAAATTGCTGTCTATGGTTCTTCCTTACGGCATCGGGATGATCCTTTTGATGTCAATCCTTGCCTATATTGGAAATATGATCCTATAAAAAAGCCACATCTCAGCCTTAGAGATGTGGTTCTTTTCTTACTTATCTAATTCGGAAGTACAGTGAGGACAACGTGTAGCTTCGATACTGATTTCGCTTTTACAGAAAGGACAAATCTTTGTCGTAGGCGCTGCTTCCTCTTCTTCTTTTTTCTTGATTACGCTTAAGCTCATCAGTTTATTGATCGATTTCAATAAAATAAACAATACCAGGGCTGTGATCAAAAAATTCACGACTGCCGAAATAAACGCTGTTCCAAATCCGGCTACATCCTGCAAAGTATATGTTTTGGCACCCGTTACAACATCCAGGATCGGCTGGATAAAGTTTGTCGTTAATGCCGTTACGATACTGGTGAACGCACCACCAATCAAGACACCGACAGCCATGTCCATCACATTGCCGCGCAGTGCAAATGACTTAAATTCTTCAATAAATTTCTTCATCTTCTTCTCCTTTGTTTTACCGGCTAAAGATTTTACACCACTTTTTAGTAGTTTTTCAACCCTGCTTTTTCAAAAAAATAATTTCCAATCTTTAAAAAATGCATAAATATCGGCTTTTGTTGTGATAGAAAAATTTTATGTTATAGTATAGAAGGTTTGAAAGAAGGCGTAAAAATGACATCGACCGAGAAAATGGAACGATTCTTTAAAAAGAATCACATTTTGGAAGAGAATATCAAGTATATCATTCGGCAAGACTCCAAAACCTGTCTATACTTGTTTAACGGCAAGGTAACCAAAACTTATATTCCCGCTAAGACGATCATTACTTCCTTAAACAGTTCCCATTTTGTCAACATCAACAAAGGCGTCTATATCAACAGCCGCTATGTCATTGATATCAAAGGAAATAACTATACAATGATCGATAATAAAGTTTTAGAAGGACGTTCCCGGTTCTCCCACGAACAAAGAGCATTCAATGACGAATGGCAAACCAACATCAATAAAACCGATCTGGAAAATCCTATCCTTACACAGCTGCACATCCTGGATGATACGCCCATCGGATTTTGCGTGATTGAAATTGTCTTCAACGAACAAGGAAATGGCGTCGATTTCTTTTTCCGTTACTGTAATAAGAAAATGGAAACGATTGAAAACTCATCTCTTGAACAATTGGTTGACCACTCTTTCCTGGAACTGTTCCCTGAAGATGGTTTGACATGGGTCGCTAGCTATGCCGATGTTGCGATCAACAATACCCAGAAAGTCATCCATTCTTACAGTAACACCTTAGATAAATACCTTTCGGTCTATTGTTTTCAGCTGAAGCCACGCTTTTGCGGATGCATCGTCTTTGATTCCGAAGAAACTGTGAACGATATTCTTTCGAAAACCTCTCCTTTTGCGCCTTCCCATTTTGATTTTTTGAGACAATACGTAAAGTAAAAAAACAGCCGATGGCTGTTTTTTCTATTTTAACATGTCTTTTAATGGCTTGCTGGATTTAAATTTCACATTTCTTGTCGGCAAGATCTCCATCTTTTCTCCAGTAGAAGGATTGATTCCAATTCTTCCTTTTCGATGCGTTACAGAGAAGCGTCCAAATCCATAGATATCCACTTGTCCGTCTTCTCTCAAGACATCCGTGATCTGATCGAATACAAATTGAATGTATTCATTGGCCGTCGCTTTAGAAACATTGAACTCTTCGCTGAATCGAGCTTCCAGGTCCTTTCGGTTGATTGATAAAGACATACATTTTCCTCCCTACTCATTGGTCGTCAAATATATATTAAATTAAAATACTTCTATTTTCAATAAAATGATTATTTATTTTAATTTCATTTATAATTATTTAATTTATCTTATATTTTTTAATTTAAGTTACATCTTTATCAGAAGTTCGCTTAGGATCTTAAAATTTCTTTATAAACACGCAATACATTTTTATAAAAGATCTTTTCAATCTCTTCCTGTGTAAGACCCGCCTCTTCTAAAGCCGTTTTCAATTTCCCCATTTGCGAAGCATCTTCAATTTCCAGTTTGGAATGGATCCCATCAAAATCGGTTCCCAAACCAATACAATTGATACTGGCAATCTTTTTGATATGAAGAATATGCGAAACCATGGCCTGGATCCGGCTGGGGCCATTGGGTTTGTCATGACTCTCTAAAAAATCACCGCAGAAATTGATTCCCATGACGCCGCCTCTGTGGTCCAGGGCCTGAATCATATCATCACTCAAATTACGTGCTACCGGGCATAAGCTTCGGGCATTGGAATGACTGGCCACAAAAGGTTTTTGCGTGTATTTGAGCACATCATAAAAACCGGCATCATTTAAGTGGCTGACATCGATGATCATACCTAAGCGCTCCATCTCCTGGATATACGCGATGCCAAAATCGGTCAAGCCATGAATCAAATCCACTTTCTGCATGGGATTCACTTGTTTATAATCTGAAAAGCTGTCCATGGAAAAATTCGGATATCCAATTCCGTTGGGATAGTTCCATGTCAGGGCGATCATGCGCACTCCCATGCGGTAATAGTTTCTCAACATCGCCAGATCACCGAAGACAACCCCGCCATCCTCCAGGGTCAAGAGAGCCGACAGCTTCTTTTCTTTTTCGTTCTTTTCAATATCCGCATACGTGAAGACCGGTGCGATCCACTCTTTGTTTTCTTCCATCTGCGTCCAGAAGGTATCCATCAGGCGCATCGTTTGTTGTTCCGGGATCGAAAGAGCCTTTTGATCCGTAAACAAGGCGAAATTCTGTATCAGATAATTGCCCTTCTGCATTTTCTTTATATCAACACTGTAACGATTGGAGAACAATCCCTGTTCTGGATGATTGTACAGCTCCAGAATCGTATCACAGTGCATATCAATGATTTTCATTGACCTTCTCCAAAAGCTGATCCAGCCAGACCGCACAGCCTTCTTCAAAACAAGACGGCACGATCAAGTCGGCAACCTCCTTACACTCGGGTTTTCCATTTTCCAACGTACAACCAAATCCGCACAGACGGATGCTTTCCACATCGCCATAACTGTCCCCGATCACGGAAGTCTCTTCCCAGGTGACATTTTCTTTTTCCAGGATCCTTTCCACCGCTGTATGCTTAGAAGCCTGGCGGGAAATAATATCATATAGTTCCGGCGTACTTTGAATCACGATCAAATCGGTCTTTCTCAATAATTCTTCTTTGACTTCGTCATAATGTGCTTCCAGGATCTCTGGATCATCGGCCAGTGTACATTTGACCACTTCCTGTTTTAAATACGCATCTCGATGATTGGTAACGATATAGTCCAGATCACAGTTTTTCTGGTCCAGCTCAAATCCCAGCTTCATGCGGTTGCATACCGCATAGTCCGGCTGGGTGAAGGCCATTCCCATCTTGTATTTCTGGGCATAATCCCAAAGCCACCTTACCTGATCATGCTCGATCGGGTAAGAAAACTCTACTTTTTGAGTTTTCATATTGTAGGCATGGCAGCCGTTACAGGAAATCACATAACCGCCAAACTCATCCATTTTGATTTGCCTGGCCAGAGGATAAACCCCCTGAAAAATACGGGCGCTGTTTAAGATGATCAGACACCCCTTTTTTTGAAGCTCGATCAATTTTTCCTTTACAGGTTCGGATACATATAACCCTGCACTGTTGGGCATCAGCGATCCGTCTAAATCACATACAATTACTTTCATATCTCATCCATCCTTTAGATTTGATTATACCAAAAAAATACAATACCCCCAATAAAAAGTGGTAAACTAAAACCATGAACTCCAGTGATTTTTCCAAAGGCAGTGTGCTTCATCATATTTACCGTCTTGCGATTCCTTTGATGCTGGCGCAGTTTGTACAAGTCGCCTATAACATCGTAGACCGCATCTATATCGGGCACCTGGATACCGCATCCTCCCTGGCCTTGACCGGCCTGGGTCTTTGTTTTCCCCTGATTACTTTGATTACCGCTTTTACCAACCTGTTTGGATTGGGCGGTGCTCCCTTGTGTTCGATTGCCCGAGGCAAAAAAGAAGACGAACTCGCCTCCAAGATCCTGGGAAACACGATTTTCGGCTTGGTTCTCACTTCCCTTGTTCTGGTCCTTGTCCTGGAGATTTTTCAAGCCCCGATTTTAAATACTTTAGGCGCCAGCCAGGAAACCCTGCCTTATGCTTCTTCGTATTTGAGCATTTACCTGCTGGGAACGCCATTTTTGATGTTTTCTTCCGGATTGAACGGTTTTATCAATCTTCAGGGATATCCTAAGCTGGGGATGATGACCGTATGTCTGGGGGCCATCACCAACATCCTTCTGGATCCGATCCTGATCTTTGGTTTTCACCTGGGGATCCAGGGAGCCGCGATTGCGACCGTGATCTCTCAGTTTTTCTCCTTTTTATGGGTGCTTCTCTTTTTTAAAGGAAAGAAAAATCAGCTTGGTTTTTCCCTGAAACAATGCCTTCCGCATAAAACGATCCAAAAAAAGATCCTGTCTTTAGGAACCGCTGGATTTATCGCTACAGGAAGCAACGCCTTTGTTTCAATGGTGATCAACGCCTCTTTAAGCTGGTATGGAAACGGTCTCTATATCGCCATCATGGCCATATTAAACTCGGTCCGCGATGTACTCTTCCTGCCGTTGGAAGCCATGAACGGAGCCATAGAACCTGTCATCGGCTATAACCTGGGCGCCGGATGCATCCCGCGGATCAAAGAAGTCATTAAGTATACGACTCTTCTGGTATTTGGATATCTGTTGATCGCATGGATCCTTCTTTTCCTGTTCCCCGGACAGATCCTTTCGATCTTCAACAACGATCCCCATCTGATCCAGACAGGGATTCCTTTATTTCATCTGTATTATTTTGGAATCTTTCTTATGGCCGGACAATACGTTGGCCAGGGCACATTCGTCGGTTTGAACAAACCCAAACACGCAATTTTCTTTTCTACATTCAGAAAGATCCTGGTCATTTTACCATTGACTCTGCTTCTTCCAAGGATCCCTTCTTTAGGTATCCAGGGAATCTTTATAGCTGAACCCATTTCTAATCTCTTAGGCGGATGTGCCTGTTATTTCACAATGCTCCATACCGTAAAAAAGCTATGATTTCTCATAGCTTTTACATCGCGTCCTGGATGTGTTCATAAATATCATCCAGCTCTTCCAGCGGATCCACGATCACCTTGATATCAAGAAGATCACATACATTTTTTAACCCGTAGAGAATGTTGGGATTTCGGGCAAAGAGCTTTGCGGGAAGCCCAAAGCGCTGGATCGTCTGTAAGAACACATCCGCCACTGCATCCATTTCATCTTCATCGATATCCAAAAGATCGCCCGCCAGAATCTGATCCCCTTTTAGATCATAAGCCAGGATCATCAGCGGATTCAATGGTTTATCATAATCCGGGTCTTCGATTGGGAAAAAGAAATAGTGAAGATCAATCACCAGTTCCATGTCCGTTCTTTGATAGTCCTTTAACTCTTCAATGGTCTTGTCATCCAGTTCCAAACTGAAAAAAGAAGTGGTATCAAAAGGAAAATCGGCTTTCTCATAACGGAAGCCATGATTGGTCTGTGTTACTTTTAACATATCCGCTTTCAAAATATCCCTTAAAAAATCCTCATCTTCCTGAATATGATCCATGATGTCATTGAGATGCATGAGTACTTCCGTATACTCTTTGACTTGTTTGCGGTCAGGATCAACAGGAATATAGCGTGGTTCAAACGATAAAAAATACGTCCATTCATGATCTTCTTTGTAACGAAGCCCCAGATCCCGGATCCGCTTTTTTTGATCCAGATCCAGATCTTCTTCATTTCCATAGTAACAAACACAGCTGTTGACCGATCCAATCACATAAAAGGGCGAGACCGGATATTTGTGGGATTCCATGACCCATAAAAGATCTCGGAAGCCCTTTCTGCCATAAGCCATGCCGATACCCGGCGCACTTTCCAGCTGGCCCATGATACTGATATAAAAAGGTTCACGGTAATTCTCCATCTGAAGAGCAATCAAAAAGTCCGAGGGCAGAAGTTTCCATGGCTTTTTGATCTTCAAACGGTCTGCTTCCTTATATAATGATTTCCACTGTTCCAGGGTTGCCTTTGTCATAAATAAAAACTCCTTTTCATTATTATGACGGAAATTCGGCAAAAAGAAAAGGCCTCCTAAGAGGCCTGGATCTTACTTATACAAGTTGTAGAAAGATTTCTTTCCTTTGTATTCGGCAATAGAAGCACCGCCGCGCTGATTCAATTCGTCTTCGATACGCATCAAACGGTTGTATTTTGCGATACGGTCTGTACGAGATAAAGAACCTGTCTTGATCTGTCCAGCGTTGAATCCTACAGCGATATCAGCGATCGTAGAATCTTCTGTTTCTCCGGAACGGTGAGATACAACACAAGTGTAGTTGTGTTTCTTAGCCAATTCCATAGCATCGAATGTTTCTGTCAAAGTACCGATCTGGTTTACTTTGATCAGGATCGCATTGGCGATACCCTTTTCGATACCTTCCTGAAGGATTGAAGGATTGGTAACGAACAAGTCATCTCCAACCAACTGAACTTTATCACCTAAACGGTCTGTCAGTTTCTTCCATCCGTCCCAGTCACGTTCTCCAAGTCCGTCTTCGATTGAGATGATTGGATATTTTTCGATCCATTCTGCATACATATCGATCATTTCATCGCTTGTCTTTGTACCCTGTCCAGATTTAGACAATTCATACAATCCTGTTTCATGGTTGTGGAATTCACTGGCAGCCACGTCCATGGCGATGCACATATCTTCACCAGGTTTGTATCCGGCAGCTTCCATAGCTTCAACCAACAGTTCCAGAGGTTCTTCATTTCCATCTTTACAGCTAGGAGCGAATCCACCTTCGTCACCTACGTTTGTGTTGTAGCCTTTGTTCTTTAATACCGTCTTCAATGCGTGGAATGTTTCTGCAGCCATACGAACGGCTTCTTTTTCAGAAGTAGCTCCTACAGGCATGATCATGAATTCCTGGAAATCCACTGTAGAGTCGGCATGGCTTCCACCGTTGATAACGTTGCACATAGGAACTGGCATTGTCTTGGCATTGAATCCGCCAAAGTAGTTATACAATGGCATACCATAGAAATCAGCAGCAGCCAAAGCACAAGCCATAGATACACCTAATGTAGCGTTAGCTCCTAAGTTTTTCTTGAATGGTGTTCCATCCAGTTCCAACATTGTTTTATCAATCAGAACCTGATCACGGCAGTCCATACCGATCACTTTCGGTGCGATGATATTGTTTACATTGTTTACGGCTTTTGTCGTACCTTTTCCCAGGTAACGAGTCTTGTCGCCATCACGAAGTTCTAATGCTTCTCTTTCTCCTGTACTTGCTCCACTTGGAACCATGGCACGTCCATAAGCACCTGATTCTGTAGTAACTTCTACTTCAACCGTTGGGTTACCGCGAGAGTCTAATACTTCACGTGCATATACATCAACAATAATAGGCATATATAATATCCTCCTTTGCCCTAAGCTACAAAAATAATACCACTTTACCCCTTCAGATTCAATATTTTATCCTATGCCGGCGCCTTAAAATCTTCCATGATCTTATCTTTTAAAACCGTGGCCTCATCAAGGAAAAAAACAGCGAAACCCGGGACTCCCATCTTTTGATAGACTTCCCGTTTTGAAAGGGCATTATACGCCTCATTTTCAAAGACACACATGTGACAATGAGCATCTCCCATCAAGCGATACTTTTGTCCGTCTTTTCCCTGCAGAACAAATGTATGGGTATGACATAAGGCACAATTT